>JANYFP010000352.1 GCA_025362555.1 Verrucomicrobiota bacterium | reverse complement strand
GAACGACCGGTCTTGCCCGGTGTTTCAAAAACGGGTCGCTTGCATTCGAGTCAAATATTGGCGTGGGTTTCACGCCGAGCACGGGTGGCGATTTCTGGATCGGTTCCCGGCCCGACTCAAAAACTTTCAAGGGTACGATCGACGAGATCGCACTCTACCGCCGGCCGCTGACGCCGGCGGAAATTCTCGCCATTTTCAATCAGGGATCCGGTGGCAAGGCACCAATTGGGTTTAACACCGCTCCAGTGGTTAACGCCGGGCCCGATGCGGTCGCGTCGGTAGACGCGGGAATAATGCTTGGCGGTTTTGCGACCGACGATGGTCTACCCAACCCACCGGCCGCACTCACTTACGTGTGGAGCAAGTCCTCGGGTCCTGGCCCAGTGACGTTCGCCTCTCCCTCGACAGCGACGACAACTGCCACGTTTACTACAGCTGGTACCTATGCGCTGCGACTCAGTGTGAGTGATTCTGTGCTCACGGGTTTTGATGATCTGATTGTCGTTGTGAGTGCACCACCGGCGCAGGCTCCCGTCGTTGCGCTCATCGCCCCAGCGAACAACGCGATTGTCACAGCCAATACACCAGTGACTCTCGCAGCGACCGCGACCGATGCCGACGGCACCATTGGCAAAGTCGAATTTTTCGACGGCGTAACCAAACTCGGCGAGGCCATTTCCGCGCCCTATCGCCTCGTGGTGTCGGCGGGCTTCGCCGCCGGAGCGCACACGCTCACCGCAAAAGCCACCGATAACAGCGGCCTGACAGCGCTCTCGTTTCCAATTGTGATCGCAAGCACGGAGCCAGTTCCGGTTCCACCGAAGATTTCAATCTTCGAACCACTCGCGGGGCCGTCTGTCGCTATCGGCAATTATTTTGAGATCGCGGCCACCGCATCAGATCTGGACGGCACTATCGCCAAAGTGGAGTTCTTCCAAGACGCAACCAAGCTCGGTGAGCAGACTCTCTCCGAACTCGGACATCCCACGACTTATTTTTGGCCAATGAATGGTGGTCTCCCGGCAGGAACTTATACTTTTACCGCAAAAGCCACGGATAACAGCGGTCTCACGACGACCTCGGTCCCCGTCACGGTGCAGCTTACGGCCACCCCGAGCAGCGCCGATGCGGTCGATCTCGTTAGTCCAGGTGACAGCGCTCGGATATCGGCACCCACCTCGATTACCGGCCTGATCGTTCCTCCCGGTCTTAATTCATGGACCGTGCAATATCGGCTGCGTCCGCCGGGAGATGATACTTCAACAATTATGGATCCATGGTTCAGCGCCGCGAATGGAACTTCTCCAGTTGGCATCGCGGCAACGTCCAGCGCTTCCGCGACTCCGAGTGCCCTCGGCATATTTGATCCCACGCGGTTGATTAACGGCATTTACGAGCTCCGCCTGGTCGTCAATACGATGGCGTCGACGATTACGACTGCGCCCATTAACGTAATTGTCGAAGGCAACATGAAGGTCGGCGCGTTCACGCTCGCCTTCGAAGATCTGAAAGTTCCTGTCGCCGGTATCCCCATCTCGGTCACGCGCACCTACGATAGTCGCGACACGCGGGTAGGGGACTTCGGCCCCGGCTGGCGCATCGCCGTCAATAACGTGCGCGTGCAGAAAAACCGCAATCTCGGCAGCGCCTGGTATCAGACCCCGCAGGCCGGTGCCGGCATCCAGTTTTACTACGTCGATTCTGTCATCGATCGCATCGTGACCGTTACGATGCCTGATGGTGAATCACATCGGTTCCGCGGCGGTGCCTACGTTAAAAAACGCGCCGGTGATCCCGACAACGCCTCGTTCGCGGTCGTAAACTCCGATGGTCTCTACAAGTTCTATCCGCTCGGTGACACGACTTCTAATCTAGAACCCGTCGACCCGAGCGGTGCGCTCAACGATCACTTCTGGATTCATGGCACGGGCGACCAGGATTTGCGCACCGCTGACGCTTCCGATCCTTTCGCGCCAACCTACAACCCAACCCGCTTCCGTCTCACCACGAAAGATGGCACCAAGTTCATCGTCGATGAACGCCTCGGGCTCCTCCAGTTGGAAGATCTCACCGGCAATACTCTCGTGCTCAATCGCGACGCCCAGGACCGCGTCACGTCGATCGTCAGCACTCAAACCGCTCCTTCTGGCAACGTCGTCACCACCATCACCATCCACCGCGACGCCACCGGCCGCGTGGATTACATCCGCGACCCTGCCAGCAAGGACCTCGACTACACGTACGATGTGTCGGGCCGCCTCGCGAACTTCGCCAACCGCGAACTTAACACGACTCAGTTCAAATACGAAAACGTCGCCTTCCCGTATTACCTGACTAAGATCATCGATCCACGCGGCGTCGCGGCCCTCCGCAGTGAATTCGACACCGACGGAAAACTGATCAAACAGATCGATGCCGACGGCAAGGAAACCGTCTTCGAGCACGGCATTAATGTCACCGGTCGCTTCGAAAAAGTCACCGACCGCCTCGGTCACGCTTCGACTTTCTATTACGATGATCGCGGTAACGTCACGACGAAGATCGATCCGCTCGGCGCGCAAACCACCTTCAGCTATTACCCCGACAGCGATTGGGTGAAGTTTGAAACCGATCACTACGGCAACACGAAGTCCATGGCCTACGACGCTCGCGGTAACGTCACCGTTCAAACCATCGGAGCGAGCCTCGCCGAAGATCCGGCGAATCCCACCATCGGATACACCAGTCGCACCACCTACAATGCCCTCAGCGCCCCGCTGCAGATCACTGACCCGGATGGCCGCACGCAGTCTTTCTCCTACGACTCCGTCACCAATAATCTGTTGAGTAACACCGTTGGGGTCGGCGGCCCCGCTCCGGCCACCACGACTTATCATTACAACACCGACGGCACCCTCGACACCGTGACTGACGCCTTGGGCAACGTGACGAGCAACGGCTACAACTACTCGTTCACTTCCGCCACTTACCCCAGCGCGGTGAAGCAAATCACCGTCACCGTCAAAGACTCCGCGGCCACCGTCCTGCGTACGTCTCGCACAATCTACGACGCGCAGCAAAATATGCTGGCTCAAATTGCCACGCGCACAATTCCGGCCGGCGGCACCGAGGACATCGTCACCAAGTACGTTTACGATTCCGAGAACCGACTTAAGGCTACGATCATGCCCGATGGCAAGGTCAGCGAGACTCGCTACACCTCCTTCGGCCAGACCGATAAATCCCTCCTGTGGAAATCAGTCGCCGACTTCCAAGCCGGAACGGACTCCCTCGCTCGCATCACGAGCTACGGTTACGATAACCGCGGCAATCAGACTTCGACGACCTATCCCGACGGCACCAGCGAAAGCAGTCACCTCGACTTGGAAAACCGCCGCGACTGGTCCCAGGACAAACTCGGTCGCCGGACTTCCTTCCAGTACGACGATGCCGGCCGACTTCGCTACACGTTCGAACCCGATGCCACGCCGGCCATCGCCACCGATAATCCGTACACCGAAACGGTCTACGATTTGACCGGCCGCGTGACCGACACCTACGATGAACTCCGTCATCGCTCGACGGTGGTTTACTTCGCCGATGGCACCCCTGATGCCGGCCGCCGCAAACAATCCGTCCAAGTCCTCAGCACCGGCAATCTCATCACTTCATACTCGTACGACGCTTCCGGGAATGTCCGCTTCGTCACCGATCCGCGTGGCAACACGACCGAGACGCGCTACGATGAGCAGGGCCGCCCGTACCTCGTCCTCTATCCCGCGACCGACGAGAATCCTGCAACCCAGTCATCGGCCAAGTTTGATATCCTCGGACGCCGCATCGAGACGGTGGACCAAGAAGGGAAGGTGATGCGCTACCGCTACGACGGTCTCGGCCGCCTCTTCGAGGTCCGCCAGTACCTTGATTCCGCCACTGCGGCTGCGGACACGTCATTTCAAATCTCAAATTCCAACTCTCAAATTGTCGTCACGACCTATACTCACGATGAGATCGGCAGTCAGCTCACGCAGACTGATGCCCGCGCCAACACGACCAAGTACCGTTACGATAGTCTCGGGCGCCGCACGCAGCGCATCTTGCCCGACAATACCACTGAATCCCTGCAATACGACGAGTGGGGCAATCTCTGGAAGCGCACCGACTTCGCGGGCAAGACCACGACCTTCACGTACGACGTGCTCAATCGCCTTAAGACCAAGACGGCCGATCTCACGCATCCCTCACTCATCTACAGCCACGCGGTTGCTCGCATCGAATACGATTATGATGACGCCGGCGCTCGCATCGCCGCCCGCACCTACAATGCGAGTAGCACTCAACTCTACAGCGAGACCACCCCACGCGACGAACGCGGCCGACTCGACCTAAAGACCACCGCACTCGGCACCCTTGATTACCGTTATTTTGCCAACGGTCTCCTTGAAGACGTGGTCTCGTCCAACGCGAACGGCGTGAACATCGGTTACCGCTACGATGAAGCCAATCGCCTGGCCTTTGTCGATGATGCGTCATCTCAAATCCAAAATGCCGCGGCTCAAATCCGCACGACCGCCTACACTTACAATTCGAACGGCAGTCTCGCGACCGTCGGCACGCCAAACGGCGTCACCCACACCTATTCGTACGATTCCCTCAATCGCCTGCGTTCGCTCTCCGTCTCAAATCTTCAATCTCAAATCCTGAGATCTTACAGCTACGCGCTCAATCCCTCGGGTCATCGCCACATCATCACGGAATCCACCGGCCGCACCGCCACGTATGCTTACGATGGCACGTACCGCCTAATCTCCGAAACTGTAGCCGGGGGCGCTGACCCCGGTCAGGTCGGCAACGTCGGTTACACGCTGGACAAAGTCGGTAACCGGATTGCTCGGGCCTCATCCGTTTCAGCCGTCGCCTCCTCGACCGATTCATTCAATTCGAGGGACCAGTTGAATTCGGATACGTACGACACCAACGGAAACACCACCGTTTCCCTCGGCATCACCGCTCAGCCCGACGTTTACGATTTCGAGGACCACTTGATCATCCGTCACAAGCCAGACGGCAGCACGATTAACCTCAGCTACGACGCCGATGGCATCCGCCGGCAAAAGACATTGCTGGACTCCTCTTCGCTGCTTGTCAGCGCCACCGGTTACCTCATCGATGGCAACAATCCGACGGGCTACGCGCAAGTCGTCGAAGAATACAGGAACACCGCCGGTGGGACGACCTCCTCCGTCTACACCTACGGCGCTGACCTGATCAGTCGCTCTGAGATTTCAAATTCTCAAATCTCCACTGCCAAATATTTCACCTACGATGGTCTCGGTTCCATCCGCCAGCTCACGAATGCCAGCGGCACGCTGACTGACACCTGGGATTACGACGCTTTCGGCAACATTGTTGGTCGAACGGGTACCACTGAAAATGCGTATCTCTATCGCGGCGAACAATACGACGCGGATCTTGGAATGTATTCCCTGCGCGCCCGCTTCTACAATCCGAACTCGGGCCGCTTCTGGAATCAGGACAGCTACGAGGGCAGTGCGGGGGACCCCGCTTCGCTCCACAAGTACCTCTATGCAAACGCCGACCCAATCGGAAGATTTGATCCGAGTGGCAGATTCTCGTTAGGCGAAATCGCTCTTGCTGGTTTGATTGGAGGGACAATTGATACCGCGCTAGCAATCCCGAGCATCGTCCAGCACTGGGATCAGATGAGTATTGCTGACGTTGGCGTGAAATTAGGTGAAAGCTTTGCGCTTGGCGCGGTCACCGGTGTCATTGGTGGCGTTGCTGGGAAACTTGTGTTGCGTATTGCAGGTCCAGGAGTCCAAGGCTTGCTAAAAGGACTTGTTGAGGGCGCTGCTGGTGGTATTGCAAGCCAGACAGCTAGAGAGATTTTCGACGTACTGTTTCTTCATAAGCCAATTAATCTCAAAAATAGTGCAGGGCGTATTTTTATCGCTACGGGGTTAGGAGCCGGTTTTGGCGGGATCGCTTTCCGAATCGAGCCCTTCATCACGGAGACAGTCAATCCGTCGATAAAAACCCTGCAGGGATTTGATCAGGTTCTTCCATGGGTCGAGATAACCGAAGAGAAATTGAGCATCGCTGGTGCGTCAGCAGCAGCTGCTGTTGAAGGATCAAAATCTGGCATAGAAAAGTTCCTCGAGGATAATTTTGATCTAGAGGATTAACCGTTTTATGATTCGAACATTATTACGTCTAGGTCTTTGGCTGTTTTTTCTCTGCGCCGTGATATACTGCTCTAGGATTATTCCCCAAGCAGCGATGCGACTTATTAACGGAGGGATTCATCAGCCGAAATTTTGGCGCGATCTTTTTCTCATACTGATTCTATCCTTTGGGACGATTGGTCTTGGGGTTGCCGTTATATGGTGGGCCAAAGCGGAGATCGTCGCTTTCAGAAATGGTAAAGAGACGGACTCCAGCAATCCCCCCCCCGATCAGCCGAAGTAGCAGTTGCGTCCGTGTCGAACGCATAACTGTTACCGATTTAATTGTGATCGTAAATTTTGCCAAATTGGCGTCGTAGGCTTTTTTCGATCTTGGCCGGACTGGCATCGTATTTTGTCACCAAATTGCCGTGCTCTAGTCGTATGACGAAGCTGATGACGTCATGCCTCGACTTTTGACAAGCTGGATGGCGTTCGCAATATTTTGTCAAGAGTCGAGACATGACGTCTTAAAGCCTTTTGACGTCTTAAAGTCTTTGCACGTCGAAACGCGAA
>JANYFP010000302.1 GCA_025362555.1 Verrucomicrobiota bacterium | reverse complement strand
CTTTCTTCAGGCCGAGCTCCACTCCAAACCATCCATTCTTCCAATCGTCTAGCTTCGAGTGCATGGGGACTTTCTTGCCTAACGTTCAAGCTGAGCCACGGCCGCTCGGGGCCGTTGGCTCTGGCGCCTGGTTAGGCTCTTTTCTTTTTAGGATCATACTCAGACCAAAATTTGAACGCCTCGCAAAGCACGTCGTGATCGAAAACTATGTCTTTGGAATTCAGCGCACCGGCGCTCGCCTTAAACGTCTTCTCCCTGCCCGATCCTCTGACGCGATGCTTGTAGGCGTTCGCTATCTCGGTGACTCTGCGAATCGCTGGATTCTCAGAAGTCATTTTCGTGCGGAAATCATTCAGCGAGCAATCCATCCGGGTTTCGTGAAAAAGATAATCCGGAATATTATTGAGCGCCTCAATCGCATTCAAGAATCGTCGGAATACTTTCAGGTGCTGACCGTCTCGGATTATCGGCGTGTTATTTCCGCCTATGCATCCGACTGAGGTGGACCCCGTGGGTTGGACAGGGGATCGAGTAAATTAAGTTAAGTAACTGGGAGGGGGAGCAGGGGGAGGGGCGAAGCTCCTCCCCCGCCCGTGATGTGATTGGAAGGATGGACGGAGAGATCAAGCATTGACTGCGAGCGGGAGCGTTTCGCGATAGGTCTCGCCGGGGGTGGCGTCGCCGAAGGCGCTATGCGGTCGGCGCTCGTTGTAGAAGCGGAAGTACGCGGCCAGATTCGTGTGGGCGTCCACGAGCGAGTGGTAGCTTTTGAGATAAATCTCTTCGTATTTGACGGTGCGCCACAGCCGCTCGACGAAGACGTTATCAAGACAGCGGCCTTTGCCGTCCATGGACAGTTGCACGCCGAGGGCGAGCAGTGGCTGCGTGAAGGCAGCGGAAGTAAACTGACTGCCCTGATCGGTGTTGAAGATTTCCGGAGTACCGTACCGGTCGATCGCCTGTTGGACCGCTCGCACACAGAAGCTGGCGTCGATGGTGTTCGACAGTTCCCACGCAAGGACAGCCCGACTGTACCAGTCGATGACCGCACACAGGTAGATGTATCCGCCTTGGATCGGGACGTAGGTAATGTCAGTCGCCCAACATTGGTTCGGCCGATCGACCTTTAAATTCCGGAGCAGATACGGATAGATCCGATGCGCCGGATTGGAGCGGGAGAGGCTCGGCTTTTGATAGATCGCCTCGATTTCCATCAAACGCATCAGGCGCTGCACGCGCTTGCGATTGACCTCGTAGCCTTGACGACGAAACCAACGGGCCATCTGCCGCGAACCAAAGTACGGGTGCGCCAGATAGGTCTCGTCGATCAGGCGCATGAGCACGACGTTATCCGCCAGGATCGGTTCCGCACGATGATAGTACGTCGAACGCGGCAGGCCTAACAACCGGCACTGCCGCGCCGTCGAGATCCGGGGATGGGTGGGCTCGATCATCTTTCGGCGCTCAGCCGTTGAGCTCAGCAGATTTTTTTTTAAGCCAGTCGAGTTCAACCTCGAGCTGGCCAATTTTCTGATAGAGTCGAGCTTCGCGCTCTTCACTTTCCACCACGCTCGCCGGCGCCTTCCTCGCGAAGACCTCCGGCAAACGCTCTAACATTTCCTTTTTCCACTGGGTCACCTGCACCGGGTGGACCTGGTACTTCGCGGCGATGGCGTGGATCGGCTCGATGCCCTTCAGGGCTTCTAACCCAACGCGGACTTTTAATTCGGGACTATGCTGACGTCGTTTCTTGGACATGTTCTGGATCGTGTTTCGGGTTTGGACTTAACGATCCGCCTTGTCCAGTTTTTGGGGTCCACCTCACACCCCGAGGGCCGTTGAGGGCAACGGCCCCTATCCAAGTCTAACTTTCAATAGCCAGTGGTATATGGTGTGTCCGGACGTTGAACAACTGGCGTGATCGTAATTCCCTCGGCCAAATCGCGGCGTAAAGCCGCTCCTGCAGCTTCTTGCTATGCCCGGCGGTCAGCCTTGGCTGTCGAGGAATAGCTGATAGGCGGGGTTCTCGGTTTCGTCCCAGTACGCATAGCCTAGCTCATCGAGAAAGCGGAGGAATTGCGGGCGAGTGGCCGCCGGAACTTGAATGCCGGCCAGCACGCGGCCGTAGTCGGCACCGTGGTTGCGGTAGTGAAAAAGGGAAATATTCCAGTCCTGCTTCAACCCTTCGAGGAACTTCAGCAATGCGCCCGGGCGCTCCGGAAATTGGAAACGATAAACCAGCTCATCGCGCAGATGGGCCGCCCGCCCGCCGACCATGTAACGCACGTGCAGCTTCGCGAGTTCGTTATCGGTCATGTCGACGACTTGGTAAGCATTCTGCCGGAGCAGATCGATGACCTGCTGTTTTTCCACATCACCTTGCTTGAGTTTGATGCCCACGAAAATCCGCGCGAGCGCGCCGGGGGCATAACGGTAATTAAACTCGGTGATCGAGCGGTCGCCGAGCAAACGGATGAACGTGCGATAACTTCCCGGTTCCTCGGGAATCGTGACCGCCAGCAACGCCTCGCCGCGTTCGCCGATCTCGGCGCGTTCCGCCACATGGCGCAGTCGGTCGAAGTTTACATTGGCCCCGGAGTTGAGCGCGATCAGCGGCCCAGCGGGCGCGCTTCGCTCCTCCACATGGCGGCGCAGTCCGGCCAGCGCCAGTGCGCCCGCCGGCTCGGCGATGGCCCGCGTGTCTTCAAAAATATCTTTGATCGCCGCGCAGATTTCATCGGTGGTGACGGTCACAATTCCATCGAGCAGTGCCTGACACAGCCGGAAGGTTTCCTGTCCGACCTGGCGCACTGCGACGCCATCGGCAAACAATCCGACTTGGTCGAGTTTTACCGGTGCACCCGCGGCGAGCGCGGCTTTCATGCTGGCCGCGTCCGCAGGCTCGACCCCAAATACTTTTATTTCCGGACGGAGAAATTTAACGTAGGCCGCGATGCCCGCCGCCAGTCCGCCGCCACCGATGGGAACGTAGATTGCTCCAATGGTGCCCGGCCGCTGCCGTAGTAATTCCATGCCGATCGTGCCTTGTCCCGCGATCACCGCGGGATCGTCAAACGGGTGGACGAAGACAAGATTCTCCTGTTCCGCCAAGGCCCGCGCGTGCGTCTGGGCGGCGTCAAATCCTTCGCCGTGCAAAATGACTTCACCGCCGAGACGCATCACTGACCGTACTTTAATGGCCGGGGTGGTTGTCGGCATGACGATCACCGCGCGGATCTTGAGGCGCGAGGCGGATAGCGCGACGCCTTGCGCATGATTGCCGGCCGAGGCGCAGATCACGCCACGGGTGCGTTCGGCCGCGCTTAACGAGGCAATCTTGTTTTGCGCTCCCCGGATTTTGAAAGAGAACACCGGCTGCAGATCTTCCCGCTTGAGGAGCACGTCGAGACCCAGCCGGGCCGATAACTGTTTCATTGGCTCGAGCGGTGTTTCCACCGCCACATCATAAACCGACGACGTGAGGATTCGGCGGACGTAGTCTTGGATGCCAGCTAATTCATTCATGGAAAAATCGGGAGAGTGATACAGGAGCCTATTAAAATTTAGACTTATAATCGGGAGTGAAGTGGTAGGGGCGATTGCCCCCAATCGCCTGGCTTAGCCCGAGGGCCGTTGAGGGCAACGGCCCCTACCTAAAGTCTATTTTCTAGCGGTGCTAATTTTTTTAATAAAAAACCCTGAGCGGTAAACTCAGGGCGTGGGAATAAGACAAGTGGTGTGCCTGCACGTTTATTCCTAGCCCGGAATGGGGCTAATAATAATGGTCGTGGTCGCCAATAAACGCGCAGAGGCAGTTCGCATGGGAAGAACTTTTGCGCGCAGGTCACGTCGGTGTCAAGAGACGGGGTGGGAGGCAGATTTGGCGAAGCTGGATAATAGAATGTTTTGCAGGTGCAACCTTGAGAGTGCGTTCTTAATTGAACTGTAGCCCGAACACGGGGTCAGCGCCCCCGGCTACAGCAAAAATATCCGGCTATAGTTGTCGTAATCGTGTAGCAGAACGAAGCCGTGTATATGTCTGACATCGTACACACTGAGTCGCGAGCAAGCTCGCTCCCACAATAAATTCCCCGGCATCGCCCTGACTACCGGAAAAAATACGAGCTGCCGCCGGCCTTTTCCACTTCATCCCGGGAAGTGACTTTGACTTCGACCGAAGCCACCGCCGAATCGGAGAAGCCGGCGGCAATCATCATTTTCTTAAACACTGAAATACTGCGCGACCGCTCAGTGCTCATGAATTGATCTTTCTCCGCCTTCGTCCGGCAGATGAACCACACGCGCATGTCGTCCGCGCCGCCCGCCAGATCGGCGCGCAGCTCATAGTCAACGACCGGACAGGATGCGCTGCCTTGCTCGCGGACAAAGTCCACCAAGCAATCCGACATCACCTGGCTCCACTTTGGTTTAATTGCGGACATTTGCCGGATTACAGACTGAGCGAGGAATGTCGGCAAGCCATGGTCGCAGGAATCGAGCGCTAAAATCGCGAATGCACGGCCTTCGAATTTGGTGGATTGAGTAGATGCGGTGCTTCAGCTCGCGAGCCACACCACAGAGCGCGGGTTGAAGCTCCGCGCTACTTTGAACAATCGCGTAGCCGGAAACGTACGGATGCATTCCCCGAGTTGTGGGCGGTCCCGCGACGGCGGGATCGCCTCGAGTCGCGGCTCCACCTCAATTGAATGCGCCAAAATCACATAAAATGCCCGACCGTTGATTGAAAAAGCACGGGTGCCTCGACCGCCGCGAAGTCTTCCTGCCAGGTTAGAATTCCGGTTCCTCGCTGTTTTCGATGGGTGAGGGTGAAAGCGAGCTTCGACCAGAACTTAAGCCAGAGGAGGTGACCGCTGCTGAGTTTCGCCGATAGGCGAAACTTTAGTTAGAATACCTCTTCGACTCACCTGCCGGGCCGCAGCCTTGGCGTAGGCTGGTCGTCTTCGGGGTGGGTTCCGTGGAGTTTGCAGATCGCTGACTGTATGTTGTGCCTGCGATTAGCAGGCCGCAGAAGCCCATGGGCGGAGACGACCGGCCTTCGCCGAGGCTTCGGCTGGCAGGTTAGGCAAAGCCGCACTTTCAAAGATTCATCCATTGATGAATCCAATGAGCGGTTAGAACCTCCGGGGTTTTGATTCTGTTTTGTAAGTCTACCCGATGGAAGGAGAGAGGAACCAGAATTCCAGTTAGCCCGCCGTTAGTTTGGCGGTACGACTTTTGATTGCCAGTGACGTGATTGAATTTCTTGCGCCCGAGGACGCGGGTTTGCAGCTTGCTCGCATTCCATTCCATGAATCCCGCTATCAAGATCGTTAAAACCGAAATTTTATCCGACAACTGGTACGTGCTGAAAAAGTACACCGTCGAGCACACGCGCAAGGATGGGAAGGTCGAGAGTTACATGCGCGAGTCTTACGACCGAGGTAATGGTGCCGCCATTTTGCTCTACAATCGGAACACCGGAACCGTTTTGCTGACACGGCAATTCCGGCTGCCGAGCTATGTGAATGGCAATGCCACCGGGATGCTGGTCGAAGTGTGTGCGGGACTGTTGGACAAGGATTCGCCGCACGAATGCATCCGTCGCGAGGTGGAGGAAGAGACGGGTTACTTGATTAAAGAGGTCACTAAAATCATGGAGCTTTATATGTCGCCCGGATCAGTGACGGAGATGATTCATTTTTTCATCGGGGAATATGCGCCGCACGCGAAAGTTTCGGTGGGCGGAGGCATCGACGACGAAGAGATTGAGGTGATTGAGCTGAATTTTGCGGATGCGCTGGCCATGGTCGCGAACGGTGAAATCAAGGATGCGAAGACGGTCATTCTTTTGCAGTACGCCAAGGTGCACGGATTGATGGAAGCGCGGTGAGAGCGAGCGCACTTCCGACACACCTCGTCGCTGCGCGCCACCCCTCTTCATAGCTGATCGTGACCCACAATTTTTATGCTGGGCATCGTGTGGATCAGTTTACTTTAGTCCGAACCTTCGCGCCCTTCGAATCCTTCGCGAGACACTTCTGTAAATCGTTCTCGGCTATTTCGGGCCTGCACGCTCGGATCGATTCCATACACTGCCAATTGCTGGATGCCGGGAAACTTCCAAGCGCCAAACCAATTGTCTCGCGAAGGGAGCGAAGGAGGGGAAAGCGTCAATCATTCAAAAAATGTGACCTAAGGAAACGCTGATTTAATCTGATCATGATCGGAGACCGAGGGGAGACAGGCATGTGGGGTGCTACTGAGCAGGCCATGACACAACAGACGACATTCGCCCACGCGGAGTTTAGCGCGAAGAAGAAGCAGACGCGCC
>JANYFP010000238.1 GCA_025362555.1 Verrucomicrobiota bacterium | reverse complement strand
GCGGCCGCCTCATTTGGGAGGAGGTCAGCAAACTGGCCAAAGGGGTAAAAGATGAAGCCACTTTTGCCGTCAGTGAATTGGACGAAATCGAACTCAATTTCACTTCCATGAAACCGATCGGTCCGGTTTGGTCCGGCGACTACACCAAGAAACCGATGAACGCGCTGAAGGCGCACAACAAGGCGATGCTCGGGCGCGTCGACCCGAAAGACGACACGTCCGCCAAATACATCAAGCTGGCCTCCGGTGCCAACGTCGACGATTTCGCACTACCACCGGACTGGGGCAGCAAAAACAAGATCGGCTCACTCGCCGCCTTTCCTTTCAACAAGGCACCAGCTCAACTCGTTTCCAGCCTGCGGTTGACGAGCGTGCACTACGTCTCGCCCACCAGCGTCTCCGTCGATGCCGAATTCGACGTCCGCAATCGTACCCGTATTCCCCTTTCGACCAAAGCCGACGCTGCGGCATCCGGCAATAAATCCTTCGCTCTCACGGGCACCAAGGCCGCTGCGGCCGATCCCGCGTTCAAGCTCACTCTGCCCACCCCGCCCAAGGGCCTCGGCTTCGATTATCCCTACCTCAGCCCGGTCACCCTCGACTCGGTGAAACTAAACGCCTCGGGCGATATGGATTGGAAGGGCACACTCAAGTCTTCCATTCCACTATTCAATCCGATCGGCCTTGAATACAGTCAGGGCCAGCTCCTCGTCGTCAAAGGCATCGACCCGGAGACGCTCAAGAAGAGCAAGATCCTCGGATTCTCGATCACCGAGGCAGACGTAAAGCTCAAGCTCGCTCCCGAATTTTCGCTCGAAGCCGGACTCAAATTCGCCATGGGCTCCGGGACTCCACCGATGGTCGTGGGCGATCTCAGCCTCAAGCCCGACAGCCAGGGCGTCGTGGGCGAAGGCAACATCCAGCTCAACCTGCCGAAGATCAAATCCGCGAGCAGCAAGATCACCTACAAAGGAGGCGGCGGACGCAATGAGTGGACGGTCAAACTCTCCGTCAAGAGCGAGGCCATTACCCTCGCCCCGGGCTACTCACTCACCGGCCAGCTCGACGCCACGGTGGATAAGACCGGCAACCTGGTCTTCGAGGGCCAGCTCGACGCCACGCTGCCCGGTGGAAATTCCGCCCGCCTCGGCCTCCGCCGCACCCCAAAGGGCAGCTGGCAGCTACACGGCGGCGGCACCTTCAATGTTCCCAAGCTCAAACAAATCGAGGTGGACGCGACCTATGATTTCGGCACCGAGACACTCGTGGCCGTGGTCAAGACCAAGACCGGCTTCATCATCCCCGTCGTTAATTTTCCAGGCCAACTCGACAACCTCACCCTTGTCATCACCAAGGAGGGTAAAGTCGTTGTTACGGGCAAAGGCGGTCTCGACTTCGAACGCGGCAAAGCCAAGGGCCATCTCGGCGTCGAGTTGCACGAGGGCGGCTGGTTCAGCGGAGACGGAACGGTTTCCTACAAACTCCGCGAAGACCTCACCCTCACCGGCGGTGTCGTCTTCACCGAACGCCCCAAGCCGCCCGAGCCCCGCCTCCGTGTCACCGGTGAACTTCGCCTTGACAAGCTCCACCTCTTCGACGCCAAGACCTCCGAAAAGGAACTGCTCAAAGTCGGTGTGACCATCCCCATCCCCGGCCTCTCCGCCGGCACCAGCGGCCTCGTCATCAATGTCGCCGGTAGCCTGAAGGTCGGCTATTCCTTCGGTCCCGGTGCCATCGCGCCACTCATTTTCAAGGCCGGCTTCAATCCGCTCGACGATGCCTCCGACTTTACCCTGGAAGTGACCGGCACCGTCAGTATCCCCGCCTCTGCTTACATCCGCGCCGCTGTCAGTGCGGAATTGGCCGCGCAAATCGATGCCTTCATTGCGAAGGGCGGCGTGGCCGTGGGACTCGAACTGAGCGGACGCGTCGAGCTCAAAGGTGAAGCGTTCGCCGATCTCAAGGCCCTCTACAAGGAAAGAAAACTCAACGCCAGTGTCACCGCCGGAGTGCGGGCCGGGCTTGACCTCGGTTTCGCGCTCACGGCCTACGTGCGCGCTTACGCCACCAGTATCATCGGCCTCGGCGGTGAGGAACGCATCGATTGGAAATTGGTCGAGAAATCCCTCCCCACCGGAGCCAAACTCGAACTCAGCGCTCCCTTTTCCTACGCCTCGGACACCGGGTTCACCTTTCCCGCACTCAAAGATATCACGGTCATCTATCCCGAGATCGACGCGAAAAAAACCATCAACGATCTCTGGTCACGCGGCGGCGAAGGCACCAAGCGTCCGGCCTAAGTTTTATTTTCATGTCCACCTTTCCCGGCTCTCCCCAATTACTCAAAGGCGGCATCGTCCTCCTCGATCCCGAGAGCGGTGCCGTGCAGCGCATCATCGTGCTGCAATACAATCCCGAAACCGTCTCCCGCACGCTCGTCCCGCAAACGGCCTCGGGTGAAGGCGACCGTTCCGAAGCGCTGCGTCTCAAGGGCCCGCCGATCGAAACCATCAAACTCGAAGCATCCATCGACGCCACCGACCAACTTGAATTTCCCACGCAAAATGCCAACGCCGTCCAACTAGGCGTCCAGCCGCAACTCGCCGCACTCGAAACCATGCTCTATCCGTCGAGCGGCACGCTGCAGTTAAATAACACCCTCGCCTCCATCGGCACACTTGAGATCACGCCGGCGATGTCGCCGCTCACACTGCTCGTCTGGGGCCGCCAGCGCATCGTGCCGGTGCGCATTACGGATTTCAGCATCGTCGAAGAAGCCTTCGATCCGTCGCTAAATCCCATCCTCGCCAAAGTCAGTCTCGGCCTGCGCGTCCTCAGCATCAACGACCTCGATTTCAACAGCAAGGGCGGGAGCCTATTTATGGTTTACCATCAGGCCCGCGAACGCCTCTCCCAAAAAATTGCCACTGGCTCATTCGGCGCCCTCGGCATCAACGGCATCCCATGAACAACGATCCCCTCGCCTACCTTGGCCAAGGCGGCCAATTCCCGCCGTCCAGCCGCTATCAAAACACCGAGATCGTCGAACTCGTCACGGCCGACGGTCGCACCATCGCGTACCTGCGCCGCCGCTTCGTCCCGCCACCGGAAAATTTTTCCACGCTCCAGGAACACCGGGTCGTCGAGGGAGAACGCCTCGATCATCTCGCCGCCAAATACCTCGGCGACCCTGAACAATTCTGGAAAATCTGCGACGCCAACACGGCCTTCGTGCCATCCGAACTCACCGATACGCCCGGACGCACACTCCGGCTCACCTTGCCCGAAGGTTTTCCCGCCCCGCCCTCCGCCAATGCTTAAAGGCATCCACCTCACGTTGCTCATCGGCCCGGTTATCGCCGTGCCCGTCCCGCGCGAACTCACGGAGGCACTCGTCTCCGCGCAAGTCACGACGAGCACCGGACAACGCAGTGGTTTTCAATTGCAGTTTGTTTTCGGAAAAAAATCCACGATCGGCCAGGCCCTGCTGCCCGTCGGATTTTTCGATCCCGGTATTCGCGTCATCCTGATCGTCACGGTGAACAGCATCCCTAACGTCATCATGGATGGCATTATCATTCGCCAGGAAGTCGCCCCCAGTGGCGAACCCGGCCAATCCAAACTCACCATCACCGGCGAAGACGTGAGCGTGATGATGGACCTCATCGACATGACCGGGATTCCGTATCCCTGCATGCCACCCGAGGCACGCGTCGCACTGATCGTCGCGAAGTACGCCGTGTTCGGCCTCATCCCCCTTGTCATCCCGAGCCTGTTCGTCGACGTCCCGATCATCACAGACAAAATTCCGGCGCATCAGGGCAACGATCTCGAATACGTCAGGAAACTCGCCGGCGACGCCGGGTACGTTTTCTACATCGAGCCCGGGCCCGCTCCCGGAGCGAACATCGCCTATTGGGGCCCCGAGATCCGCATCGGCGTGCCGCAGCCCGCACTCAACGTGAACTTCGACGCCCACACCAACGTCGACTCGCTGACGTTCAGTCAGGACGGCCTCTCGCGCGAGCAACCATTCATCTTCGTCCACGAGCCGATCACCCACCTCAACATTCCCGTCCCTATTCCCAACGTCAGCCTGCTTCGCCCACCGCTCGCAGCCCGACCAGCGCTCGCCTTGAAATTCAAACAACTCGACACGGCGCATCTGAGTCCCGTTCAGGCCTTGCTGCGCGGACTCGCCCACGCCGGCCAAACCTCCGATGCGGTCAACGGCACAGGTTCGCTCAACGTCCTGCGCTACGGTCGTATTTTGCGCGCCCGCCAACTCGTCGGTGTGCGCGGAGCCAGCCCCGCGTTCGATGGTCTCTACTACGTGAAAAGCGTCACGCACAATCTAAAGGCCGGCGAATACAAGCAGTCCTTCACCCTCGCCCGCGAGGGTCTCGTCTCTCTCGTTCCCAACGTTCCCGTATGAGCAACCCCACAAAATATTACGGCAAGTACCGCGGCACGGTCCTCACCAACATCGACCCGATGCAAACGGGCCGGCTGCTCGTGCAGGTGCCCGACGTGTTCGGACTCGGCACGTCCAGCTGGGCCATCGCCTGTGTGCCGCTGACGGGGAAACAAATGGGCGCGTGGTTCGTCCCACAAATCGGCGCGGGGGTCTGGGTCGAATTTGAAAAAGGCGATCCCGATTACCCCATTTGGAGCGGCTGCTGGTGGGGCTCCGCCTCGGAACCACCGGCTCTCGCGCTCGCCGGCCTGCCCGTTTCACCGAGCATCGTTTTTCAAACTGCCGGACAAAACACCTTCATGATTTCCGACGCTCCCGGTCCCGTCGGCGGCTTTCTGCTCAAGACCACCACGGGCGCGATGATCTCGATCAACGACGTCGGCATCACCCTCTCCAACGGCAAAGGCGCAACCCTCACCATGACCGGACCGACCGTCACCATCAACGCCGGCGCCCTCGTGATCACCTGAATCCACTCATGCAATTCACCAGAAACTTCTCGATGCAAAGTGCATTCCAAAATGTAGGCGGGGT
>JANYFP010000199.1 GCA_025362555.1 Verrucomicrobiota bacterium | reverse complement strand
GCCGAGCGCGTGGAATGCGGGATGATGCCGCCGCGCCCGTTGTGGCCGTTGTTAGGATTCTGGTGGGCCTCTCGGTCACGGCGCGTCGCTTCACTCACGGTCTCAACCACCATGTACAGTTCGCCGCGTTCGGCCCGTTCCAAAATGCGTTCCAGGCGGCGCGGCAAAGCGATCAGGCTTTGCACTGTGGCGACCGCGCTGCGCATCAGGATTGGTCGCACCGCCGCACATGTAGCGCGGATTGGAAAAAAGATTGGCGGTGCCCCAGAGCAATTTCACGCCGGTGGATTTTTGCAGGCCCTTCGCGTGCGCGACGATCTTGTCGAGATTGCGATTCGACTCGGCGAGGGTGCGGCCCTCGGGAGCGATATCGCGATCATGGAAACACCAGAATGGCGCGCGGATTTTTTGGAAAAACTCAAAAGCTGCATCCATGCGAACCTTCGCAATCGACATCGCATCGGTGCCTTTTTCCCATGGACGCTGAATCGTGCCCGGACCAAACGGATCCGCGCCCGTGCCCCGGAAAGCGTGCCAATAGGCGATCGAGAAACGCAGGTGGTCGCTCATCGTCTGGCCGTCGATCATTTCGTCAGGATTATAGTGGCGGAATGCCAGCGCATTGTTGGTGCGCGTGCCCTCGTAGGCGATCGGCGCGATGCGGGGAAAATGAGAACGTGACAATTTCTTCATAGGGAAAAGTGCGTATTGAACCGGGGTTTAAAGGGGAGACTGATCGTCGGATATTACGCGCCTCCGCCACAAGGAAGCGAACATACTAACTATAGACTTGAAGTAATGTCAGAGCACGGCGGGAATCATCTACCCCTATGAACGAACGCCGAGTTACCCTGGCGGACATTGCCGCGAAAGCGGGCGTCCACGTCACCACCGTTTCGCTCGCCATGCGCAATCACCCGCGCCTGCCTGAAGCGACGCGAACGCGGATTCAAGCGCTGGCGCAGGAAATGAACTACCGCCCCGATCCGCTCCTGCGCGCGCTGGTATCCTACCGCGGGAAAGTCATGAATCGGCGCAACACGCCGACGATCGCGTACATCACCAATTGGACCACATGCTGGGGCTGGAAAAACGTCACCGGCCATCCGGATTTTCACGCCGGCGCCGAAGCGATGGCGAACAAACTGGGCTACAAACTGGAGCATTTTTGGATGCGCGAGCCCGGACTGACGCAAGGCCGGTTGAGTCGCATGCTCTATTCGCGCGGCATCAATGGCCTGATCATTGCCTCGCACGGCCGCGAGATGGGCGACGCGCTGCAATTCGACTGGCCGAGTTTCAGCGCGGTGAAAATTGATTATTTTCCACACCAGCCCGTGCTCCACAACGTCACGAACAACCAGTGCGACATCGTGCGGCTCGCGATCCAAAAAGTGATCAGTAGCGGTTACCGCCGGATTGGATTCGTCATGCACCGGGGCTGGGATCACACGGTCGATCATCTCTGGACCGCCGGCTTCCTGTGTGAGCAGCAGCATCTCGCCGCAAAGGAAAAAATCCCCGCCCACATTTTCCCGGAGCCACTACCCCTGGAGCGCTGGTTAAACGAAAATGATTCCTCCAATGTGCCCGACCCGGTCGCCTTCGCCAAATGGTTTGCGAAACACAAGCCGGAGGTATTGATCAGCAAAGGTTCATTCGTCCTGCCCTTGCTGGCGAAGATGGGCGTGCGCATCCCGCGAGATCTGGCGTTTGTGGATGTATTCCTCGACAAAACCGACGGAGTCACTGCCGGGGTGCGGCAAAACCATTCCACCGTGGGAGGCACTGCGGTGGAAATTCTCGCCGGACAACTGCAGCACAACAAATTCGGCGTGCCCGAGATTCCGACGACGACGTTTGTGGAAGGCACGTGGTTCGACGGCCTCTCCTGCCCTGCCCGAACCGCAGTGAGCAAACCGACTCCTGCACCGGAAAAGAAATCGCCCGCACTCCCCGCCAAACGTAAGCGCAGCCTGCGGACTCAGACAATTAAAGGGAGCGCGGGTTGACCTCAACCCGCTGGCGCGTCCGAACCACAGTCGAAGACAACGGCTGATTTGCGCCGGGGAATCCCGCAGCGCCTTGGGATAACTCTGTCAGCCAGAAAAATGCTCCAGAGTTTAGCGCGTTTTCAACCATACCGTAGCTCGAAACATGCATAGGTATGCTCCAAGTTGTAGGCGGGGTGCCCTCACCCCGCAGCGCGACGAGACGCTCAAAGAATCGTGCTGCGGAAATCAGCTAAACATCAATTCCCGCAGCAGGTCCCCTTCGGATCGCATGAGACAGTAGATTGACTGAGTGTTCCTCAGAGCGTAGCTAACTGACATGTGTCGCCGTTTCATCTTGTCGATCATTTCCCTCATGCTTCTGGCTTCATGTGCGACAGCTCCATCAACCACGGTTTCAACGACCGAAAAGAACACGACCGGCCTGAGGATCAATGGCGTCGACGCCTGCTGGAGCGAGCACCGTGAATACATGCAGGAATTGCTCGAGATAATACAGGTCCAGTGGTATAAAATCCTTAAGGAAAGCCGCATTTCGCCCCCGAAGAGTTCTCACGTTATTGTTACTTTCAAACTAAACTCTAAGGGAGAAATCGATATAGCGAAGGTGGAGGATTCGGACGCTGGGAAACTGGGCGTATTTTCCTGTCTGAACGCCATTACGTATCCGCAGCCCTACGGCAAGTGGACTGAGCAGATGATCGCAGTGCTTGGCGATGAGCAGCAAATCACTCTGAGTTTCTATTATCAGTAAGGCTACCGACGAAGGACTAGGATTTCACCCTTCTCAACCGTTACTTCTCGACCCACGCCGTAAGGCGTGTCGTCGAAATGCCCGATGTCGTAGCGGCGGGCCTCCGTGCCTGCCCGCTCCGAAGCGCGAGCAATAAGTCAGATGTCGCATACGCTCGGTAACGCTGACCTGCCAACCAACCTATTTTGCTGGCGCACGTGCTCGCCCCAATCCCACAGGCACGGAGGCCTGTGGCTACTTAATCCACGGATTAATTAAAGACACTGCCTCCTCCTCCGCCCACAAAAAAGCCGCTTATCATTGCTGAATAAGCGGCTTAAAATGGTGGCGAGTCTCGGAATCGAACCGAGGACACAAGGATTTTCAGTCCTCTGCTCTACCAACTGAGCTAACTCGCCAAGAGCTAAAGGGGCGATATAAAAGGACGGCGCGAGGACGCGTCAACGGGGAATTTACGATTTAGGCGGCGGGACGGGAGAAAGATTGCCGTTCCACATTTCCCGATAGATCGCGCTCTCAGGGGAATCGAGCCGGTGCAGATTAAAATCCCTCTCCTGCACGTAATCGAGGCCGTAGTGAAACGTGGCCAACAGCAGCGGATAGGAGAATTTTTGCCTCTGGTGCAGCGTGTTCCGACACCACGCGAGGTAATCCACCCCGCACGCCAGATTCCGCCGCCACTCCCACACCGTCGGTTCATACGGCGCGGAACTGACCGTCCGCCACGCCCCCGGTTTTAACTGCAAGAGGCCCCGCCCTTCGCCATGGCGCGCTCTTGGATCGAAATTCGATTCCGCCGCCACCAGCGCATAAATAAAGGCCGGCTCGATTCGATAGCGTTCAGCCAGGGGCTGAATGGCCTGCCACACAGCCTCGCGAGTGGCCGGATCACTGACCGCAGGATCGGTGCGCCCGCAACCGGCGAGGAAAAAACCGAGAGTGATAAAAATGAAAACGACGCGGGACATGGACAAAACCATAAAGTACGCGCGAGAAAATGTCCGCGCTCAATCGCGTTTAGCGTATCCATGCAGTTGAACGATCGCTCCAGTCACAATCAACGGACACTGAAAGGTGGAACCCAATTCAACAGAATTGATGCGTAAGCACAGCGACTGAAGTCAGTGTGTAGCGGCAGGCAGGGACGCCTGC
>JANYFP010000380.1 GCA_025362555.1 Verrucomicrobiota bacterium | reverse complement strand
GTGATAGAGAATGCCGCTGTCGCGTTTCCCGGTTGCGCGGGGAGCATATTGATGATGGCCCCATTTGAAGACGACTTTGAGGTAATAGTTTTCGTAAGGCTGCTCGGTCGCGAGGTAGCCGAAGTTTTTGCCCTCAATGTGGAGGAGGCCGCCCTCGACTTTGAAATTGCCCTCGGGGTCGTTATTTTTTCCGAGTTTATCGAGAAAGGAATACCAGCCGCGGGTATCGGTGCCATTGAGCAGGCGGTTTACCCCGAGCTCGCGGATCCAGATGTTGCGGAATGAAACAGGGTTTTTATGCTCCTGCAGCATGAGGGGCTGCTGGAAAGCGTGCTTCTCGTATTTGGGTTGGCCGCGATGACTGGTTAGACCTTTGATCTCAACGTGATCCTGCACCAGCACGCCGTTCTGGAGGACGGTGGCGAAGGCGGGGGATTTCAGGGTGCCGTCGTTGTTGAAGCGTGGCGCAGTGTAGATGATGTCGTAGGTCTGCCACTCGCCCGGCGGGCGCGAGACGTTCACTTGGGGAATGTGCTGTTTGTAGATCGAGCCCGCCTGGCCGTTGACGTAGGTGGGGTTGTTGTAGCTGTCGAGGATTTGTACCTCGTAGCGGCTCTGCAGAAAGACGCCGCTGTTGCCGCGGCCTTGGCTCTCGCCAGTGACGACGGCGGGCGTGCGCCATTCAAGGTGAAGCTGGCAATCAGCGAACGATTGCTTCGTCGCGATCGCACCGCTGCCGGGCTTGATGGTGAGTTCGCCATTTTCAACGGTCCAGCCGGGCGCGCCACCTTTCACCGTGACCCACGAGTCGAGATTCGTGCCGTTAAATAATACAATGGCGTCGGAGGGTGGTGCCTGGTTGAGCCCGGGCGTGACCACTGGCGGGACCGGAGTCCACACTTCCGTGAGTTTAGGATCGTCTTCCGCGCGGAGGACAGTGCTGGCGACGCAAAGCAAGAGCAGGAACTTTTTCATGGGGGCGGGAGTGTTGGGGAGGCGATGCGCCGGGGGGGGCATTTTTTCGGCGCGTTATTTATCTCGGACAGTGAAGAGGGCTGTCAACGCGCGAGGTGCAGCCGTGCGTCGGAGATCGCGCAGCGATCATCAACGCTATTTTTCAGGGCGCCGCGCAAAGTAATTACCGGACATTGGAAATCTCGGTCGATCGTTCCAGCATACGGGTCAGGTAAAGTTGCTCGGGGCCGACTTGGGCAAGTTGCAGGGCGCGACGGTAGCTTTCTGCGGCGGCACGATGTTCGTTTAACCGCCAGTGTAACTCGCCAGTCACCGCGTGTAACAAATAGTGAGACTTGAGCCGGTCGAGTTGGGCGATTTCCGCGATGGCCTGTAGTCCGGCCTGAGGTCCCCGACAGTAAGCCACCGCCACGGCCCGGTTCAACGCGACCACCGGGGACGGTTTGAGCCGGTAAAGTTCGTCGTAATGGCGCAAAATGCGACCCCAGTCCGTCGACGCGTGGTCCGTCGCCGTGCAATGGATGGCGGCAATGCCGGCTTGGAGGTGATACTCGCTCAGCTCGTGGCCTTGAGCGGCGTCGGTCAGTTCGGTCAGGCCACGTTCGATGAGCGAGCGATCCCACTTGGAGCGATCCTGGTCATTGAGCCGTAGCAAATCGCCCTGTTCATCGACGCGAGATGGGAAGCGGGCCGCGGTTAGCAACATGAGTGCGAGCAACGCGTGAGTTCTTGGAGTCCGTCCGGCGGGGTGCACGGTGAGAAGCGAGGTTAGGCGCACCGCTTCCTGGCAAAGCGCCTCGCGCAGCAGGTGTTCGCCAGCCGAGGCTTTGTAGCCTTCGTTGAATAATAAATAGAGTGCCGCCAAAACTCCATCGAGTCGGGCCGATAATTCCGTCCCTTCAGGAATGACGAAACCGATATTGCTGTCGCGAATGCGTTGTTTCGTTCGGGTGAGCTGCTTCTCGATCGCCGCTTCACTGGTGAGAAAAGCGCGGGCGATTTCACCGGTGCTGAAACCGCACAGCACTTTGAGGGCAAGTACGACCTGGGCATCCGGGGCGAGCGACGGGTGGCAGCAGACGAAAAGCAGGCGCAATGCATCGTCCCGGATTTCGTGGGCATTTTCCAAGACGATCCCAGGAGGTGAGAAGGTTTGTTCGAGGTGGGTGATGATGGCGGCTTCCTTCGTGACGGACATGCGCTGGTGACGCAGCGCATCTTTGGCGAGGTTCATCGCCACGCGGGTGATCCAAGCGGCCGGGTTGGCCGGCACTCCGCCCATGGACCAGGAGTGCAGCGCCTTGAGGAGGGCCTCTTGCGCCAGGTCCTCGGCGAGCGTTAAATTTTGCACTCCAAGCAGACGAATGAGCGCGCCATGCAAGCGCCCGGTCTCATGTCGAAAAAAATGTTCCACCAACTGAGCCGGCTTGGCCAACGGTGGTGGTGGCGGGACTGGATCATACGATCCCACGAGAAATTATACCGCAGGGGCAGGACGCGAGATCACTGATTTGGTAACAACCCCGAGATGGCAATCGGGCGTCATTTGGCGGATTTCGATGATCAAACCGTAAGCGAGCCCGGGATGACGCACGGCAATTGCGGTGGCTTCGTCGAGCCCGCTGACCATTAATTTAACGTAACCGCCGATCGCCTCTTTGGCTTCAGCGAACGGCCCGTCCACGACTCGCGCGCCACCGGGACCAGAAATGACCCGGGTTTCCCTTTCCAAGGGCTGACCCTCGACCGCTTTCCCAGCGTTCAAGAGGCCTTCAAACCAACTGTTCCAGCGAATCACGAGTTGTTGCCGTTCCTCGGGTGAGAGATGCTGGTGGGTTTCCGGGCCGGTATTGCGGAAAAACAGCATGTAAGGTGAGGGGGCGGGATTGGTTTCCATGAGAGCGGGAGTGGATTGGGTTCGATTGCCGTCATCTTTTACAACGAAGCAGGGCTGCCCAAAAGGACATTTTGCCAAAAAAACAATGGGCGATGTCCAAAGTTGATCGCTTCGTTCGTTGAGACAGTGAACCGAATGACAATGCTATCCGCGACCCTCATCCTTGCGCTCCTGGTCACTCTCGTGGCGACGGATTCCCCGACGCCGAACGGCAGCCAATGGCCGGATTAAAACCGGCACGGTTAATTCATATGCTGCTAACCCAACAAGATATTGTGACTCGTCCGATTGAATCTCCGCTATCCGAATCCGAACTCGTCGTTACTCGAGTCATCGACGCGCCTCGGAACCGCACAGCCTATTATCCGACCGAGGAAATTTATCTCGCAGCGGGGGAAAATTGTGAAGACCCGAGCAGCGGAGATTCCACCACCGGCGAACTGAACGTCTTGATCGCTTGATTGCACCAGCGGGAAATGTTTAAAGGAACCTATGAAAACTGATTCCAGTACCGAAGAACCCGGAACGCCGACAAAGAAACCATTCGCCCGCTATTTTCCAGCCATCGCGCGGATTTTATTAGGCTTCCCGCTGTTTATTTTCGGACTCAACGCTTTCCTGAATTTCATTCCTCAGCCGACGATGCCACTGCCGGAAGCCGCCGCCGCGTTTGCCGGTGCGTTGGCCAAAAGTGGCTACATGATGCAACTCATCGGCGTGACCCAGTTGGTGGTTGGCGCATTTCTCGTCGCGAATCGTTTTGTGCCGCTCGCACTCGCCTTGTTTGCGCCCTTCATGGTCAACAGCGTTGCCTTTCATCTTTTTCTTGAACGCTCGGGGTTGATCATGGCGGTGATTTTTTTAGGATTGGAACTCTATCTGGCGTGGGTCTATCGCCACGCGTATCGATCCATGTTGGCCGCGCGGGTGACTCCGGCGTGAGTGGAATGCTTTGATGAATAATTCCGTCGCAAACTTGGTCAGCATTAAACTCGACGCATTGCGGAATGAGTTGATTGATCTCGCCGTCGACTTTGATCGACGCCAACGCCCCGAGGCCTCGGATGTGGCTATGGCGACGGCCGCGAGGCTCCGCGAACTTTGCGACGAACTAAGTGGGGCGGACACGGGTTCGTCGGTGGAGTGATATCAGGCTCAAACCGTATCACACCGGGAAACCCCGTCGCGAAACTCCCGAGCAGCAAGCCAACTTTGTAGGTGTTTTACCCTGCGTGAAACGGTCGGTGCGGTTGGCGGCGTCAATTGGCGCGAGGGATTTCAATCGGCGGCCGAGGAAGCTTGAGTCAAGCGATTGGTTCTTTAAGCGTGTGTGGATGAACCTGCCTCCGGTGTTTCGTGTTGCGATACAGCTATCGGCCTTGCTTGCACTTTCGGCGGTTTCGCTCGTGGCGCAAAGTTTGCTCCTGACTGAGTACAAAGGGAAACTCCTCCCCGTGATCCGCGCTCGCGACACGCAGCCTTTTGTGGAGGTGGATGGGAAGCAAGTTCCCGCCGAGGGGCGGCGGTTTGCGCTCTATAAAGTCGAAGAATATCTGCCCGTTTTTATTTCCGTGCGGGATATCGATGTCGGCTCCACTTATGTGGAAATGGGTGGGGCCGCGATTAATCACGAATTTAAGATGAAGGCGAAATTGGAAACGCCCTACAGTCTCGAAAATGTTTTCATCGTGCTTGAGTTGGATACGGAATCAGCCGGGAAAGTGATTTTCATGACGGAGGTGGGGCAACTCAAGTCGCGTGAAATAAAATATTTGTCGCTGCGGGTGCCGATGCAGTCAGCCATGGGTGCAGGGCACTATTTGATTCATCTCTTTTCCAACGGCTCGGAGGTTTTGAATAGCAACATCGATCCCATGTACCGTGAAGCAGTGGTGGATCGCATGACGGAGAAGCGGATCGCGGCGGTCAAGGATGCTGCGCCCAAACTGTTTTTTGGCCCCGCCCCGGACTATCCGGCGGCTTTATGGAAATCGAAAACCAGCGGCAAGGTCGTGGTTTCGATCCGGATCGGGGCCAATGGCCGGGTCTATGATCCGGCCGTGATGAGTGCGACGGATCCGGCCTTTGGGGAAGCGGCGCTTACCGCTGTGAGGTTGTGGCGATTTCTGCCCCGCGTGAAGGATGGGCACGCCATTGAGGCCGTGGCCAGTATGCCGCTGGATTTTACTCCGCCACCGGAGCCGGTGAAGAAATCCTAATCGGGTTTTTCCGCCTTACGGAGTCTGATCCGGCGGCGGCACGGCGAGTCCGAGCCGTTTGTAGCGTTGGGCGATCACGCGATAGAGCTCGGCGCGTTTTTCGCGAGGCAAGGTTTCCGCGATGCGTTGAACGGCGGCGCGTAATTCGGCGGTTGCCTGGGTGGACGCCTGCGTCCGGATGTTTTTTAAAGCGACGGCCGACTGGGCGAGAATCGCGTGCACCTGGGCCGATTCGTCGGGCGTCAGCTGAAGTTTTTGGGTCAGGTCTGTACCGATGCGCTCCGCCGCCCGATCAGCCAAGCCGCGGGAGTTGGCCGGGTTTTGGAGCACGTGACGAAAAACGCGGATGCCGGCCCAGGCCATGCCCGCGCCGCCGGCGCCGACGCCGAGAATAAAAATTGCGACGGCGATAATCCAGCCGCGCCAGCGGGGATCGTTCATGATGCACCTCCGAGTGAACCATCGAGCAATTGCACCCAGGGCAACGCCTGCCAGGCATCCCAAGCCTGCCACGTAGCAATCAGGGCAAAGGCGGCGGCACCGGCGAAGCAGGCGGGAATGATTCGGCCCGATGAAAAGAGGGCGGAGAATTCTTCGCCCCAACTTTCGCGTCTTGCGACTGGCGCTTGACGCACGGCGCGCAAGAGAGCGGGCAAATCGACCGGTGGAGCGAGGTCGGCTTTGGCTTGCTGGAGCAAGTTTTCCCACTGGGGGTCGGAATTATCGGGAGGCGTTTTCATGAGTAGTCTTTGGCTTGAAGGAGGGCTCGTAATCGTCGGCGTGCGCGCCACGCGCGAAGTTTGGTCGCGGTGAGCGTCCAACCGAATTGCGCGGCGATCTGCGCGAGGCCCCAACCTTCAAGGTGATGGAGCGTGAGCAGCGTGCGTTCATCCGGTGAGAGTTGGGCGAGCAGTGATTTGACTTCGCCGGCGGCGGCGCGCGCAGCGGGATCGCCTGCTGGGTCGATGGCTTCGGGTTGAGGGGGGTCGGTTGGCGATGCGGTGGGTTCGACCATCCAGCGGCTGCGCACGGATTGTCGGCGGAAGTAATCGCGACCGGTATTGGTGGCAATGCGGAGCAGCCAATGAATGAAGGGTTGGTCCCCACGCCAATTTGGCAGGCCGCGCACCATGCGGAGAAAGGTGTCTTGGACGAGATCATCGAGGTCGGCCTGGGAGCGAACAAAGCGCCAGAGCAAACGCGCCACGGCGGCTTGATGTCGCTCGACGAGGATTTCCGTCGCGGCGCGGTCGCCCTGTTTGGCGCGCGCAGCGCAGTCGGCATCGAGATCGAGCGACGCGGGGGCGACCATCGGGGAGTCGGCCGATTTTTGTGAGCCAGCCGGTGCATGTGCGGGTTCAACTTTCAAGCGGAGCGATGGTTCGTGCGGTCAAGCTGCGCCTTTCGGGATTTAACGCGAGGGCGCATTGAGGGGCGGAACATCGGAGCGCAGGCAGAATGAGGCGGGGTGGATTGAGTGGACCTCAGGGTTTCGGGGGAGGCGTGGTCGTCGTGGTGACCGTGCGAGAGGTGGTGCCGTCTTGTTTGGTTACTACGATGTCTTTCTCGGTCGTGCCGCCGTTTGGTCCGGTCTTGGTGGCTTCGCGGGTGAAGCCGTTTTCCGTGTTGGTTTTGGTGGAGTCGTAGGTCGATGTTTTCCCGTTGAAGCCGGTTCTTTCCGCCTCGGTGGTGCGGCCGGTGTCGGTTTTTTCACTGGTCAATGTACTGCTGGCAGTCTTGCCGTTGGCCAGCGTCGTGGTCGATGAGGCGGAAACGTCGTGGGTCGTCGGGTCGACGGTGCGGGAAGACTCCTTGGTGCTGATTTTGCCGGTGGGGCTGGTGTGGGTGCTGGACACATCGACTTGGCCGGGTGAGCGGGTAACCTCGCGAACGGTGGTGCCGTTGCGCGGGTGTTTCGCCGCTGGATGCGCGCTGGCCCGGAGGGGCGTGAGCGAGCTCAGGGCGAGCAGGGCGACGGCGGCGGTTGGGAGAAAGCGGAAGGAAGTTTTGTTGATCATGGTGAGGATGAGTTGACGGTACACTCTCTTAAACGTGGCAGCCGGCGGTTGGTTTCGTGGAAGAATTAAGATTTCACGATAGCGTTCCAGATCACGGTTTTATGGGTGCCGGTTGGGCTTGCTGACGCGAGGCGCGGAGCATTGGCAACGCACTCAGGCGGACGGCCTTGATGCGTCTCAAATTCGTCCGAAAATCGACGTGGACACACGATATTGACAGTCGATTCATCCAGCGCCTCCCTCGGTTTCGCCCCATTTCATTTTTGTATGTCCGCCATTTTTCGTTGCCGATTTTCATGCGCTGCTGCCCGGTTTGTCCGGTTAAAATCAGGGCAGGTTTTTTTGCGTATTTTCGGATTGGCGGCGGGGTTGGTGATTGGTTCTTCCTTGACCGGGGCAACTTTGGATTGGGCCGATGGCGTGAATCTGCAGCCTTCATACTTTAATGCCGGCGAGGTGAATTTTGGTTGGGAGTTGATGGCGAAATACGGTGCGATTAAAACGGTGCGGATTGAGATCGAGCCGAGTGTCCCGCTGGTCACGGTGAAACGCTGGTTGCGCGAAGCGCATGAGCACGGCTACGCGGTGATCGCGACGTATCATTTTTTTCCGGCCAATGGGTCCGATGATGTGCAGGAGTTGCTGAAGGCGGCGCGTTGGTGGCAGGCTAATTATGCGACCCTGCGTGAGGAGGGGCCGTTCGTGATCAATTTGATGAACGAGTGGGGGAGTCATCATCAAACCGCCGTGACTTTTTCCACCGCCTACAACGAGGCGTTGGCGCTGGTGCGCGGCGTGTACGACGGTCCGATTGTCGTGGATGTGCCGGGTTGGGGACAGGAGACGTATGTCGCGCGTGATGCCTCGCCTCTGCTGGCGGATAAAAATTTGGTCTACTCTGTCCACATTTACGGCGGTGCGTGGGTTCAGCAGGGACCGAATCACTGGATGAAAAAACAGGATCTCGATGTCCTCACCGATTGCGGGCGACCGATTTTAGTCGGTGAATATGGCGGCGCTCGGAAAGGTGGCGCGGATTGGTCGTCGCTCGTGGATCACGCGCGATCGAAGGGTTGGACGTTGCTCGCTTGGGCATGGAACGGCGATGGCGAGGGCATGAATATGGTCCGGCCTCTTTGGGCTGACAAGGTCGACACCAGCACATTTTTTGAGAGTTCCTATTTCCGTAAGGTCTATCGGAAGTTGAGGCTTCCACCCAAAGAAAAAGTGGCAAATCCACTTCCGGGAAAATCGTAGAGTGCGGGGCGCGTGGGGTGCCCGGCTCTGGGCGGTATTTTTTTGCTGATTAAATTTCCACTGCGCCTTGCCAGTGAAATGGCGATCGTTTAGTTTCAATTTTATGCCCCACCCCATTGCTGATAACGAAGCATTCTCGCGTCGCCGGTTTCTCGCACTCTCCGGAATGTTGCCCGCCGTCCTCCTGGCCCAGTTCATCGGCAACCGGGCGTATGCTGCGGCAACCCCCAGCGCTTTGCCAGTATCCGCCGCGAAAGAAACGAAGAAGATTCCCCTCGGGCTTGAGCTCTACTCAGTGCGGACTGAGCTCGCGCGAGATCTGCCGGGCACGCTCCGGGAAGTGGCGCGAATCGGTTACGATTCAGTTGAATTCTACGCGCCCTATTACGATTGGACACCGCCGTACGCCAAGGACGTGCGAAGCCTGATGGATGACCTTGGTCTGCGATGCCATTCGACTCACAATCACATCGAATCATTCACGCCCGGAGAGGGCATGGCCAAGGCGATCGAACTGAATCAGATTATCGGCGCCCGACAGCTTATTCTTTCCATGGCGCCCAAGGGAACGGAAGGGGTGGAGGCGTGGAAAAATCTTTGCGGCCGACTCAGTGCGGCGGTTGATCAACTCAAACCACACGGGCTGGCGGCGGGTTTTCATAATCATCAGGTGGAGTGGGTTTCGTTGGATGGCGGGCAACGCATCATCGACGTCATCGCGGGCCACACGCCCCGGGAGTTTGTGCTGCAGTTCGACGTCGGCACTTGCATGGAAGCGGGTGCAGATCCGATTGCGTGGATCAAAGCGAATCCCGGCCGAATCAGGAGCGTCCACCTCAAAGACTGGGCTCCGGGCAAAGCGTCGGACGAAAAAGGCTATCGCGTTTTATTTGGCGAAGGCATCTCGCCGTGGGGAGAAATTATCGCTGCGGTGGAGTCAACCGGTGGCGTGGATCATTATTTGATGGAACAGGAAGGCAGTCGCTTCTCGGAATTTGAAACCGCCCAGCGCTGCTTCACTAATTGGAAAACATTTCGTCAGCAGAAAGCCTGAACACGTTACTGGTTTTCTTGATTCGCGTGATTTGAAACAAATGAACTTAGCGGTGGAACCATCCTTCTTCTCATCACCTTGAAACTCACGACACGGTTTAGCGTTCTGCTTTCTTTCTCGGTAATTCTTTGCATGGCTGCCTGCGTGGCGCCGAATAAAATTCCGCATGAGACTGCTGCGCCAGGGCCGACGGCGAATGCGACCGTTCCGATGGCTGGTCCAACGACGGTGGTAGCGACCCCGGCTCCGGTCGCAACCGTCGTTCCAGTGGTGAAGCCGGTGACGTCGATCAGTATCGCCGCAATTGAGGCGATAAAGAACTTCACCCTTCCGCCGGGATATCGCTTGGAATTGGTCCTATCGGAGCCGGATATTGCGGAGCCGGTGATGGTCGCCTTTGACGGCAACGGCCGGATGTATGTCGCGGAGATGCGAACCTACATGCAAAATATCGATGGAAAAAATGAGATGGAACGCACGAGCCGGGTTTCGATGCACGAGGACACGGATGGCGATGGGATCATGGATCGGCATACGATTTTTGCGGATCATCTACTGCTGCCCCGCACGCTGCTCACGCTTGATGATCGCGTGATCATTGGTGAAACCAACTCGAACGATCTTTACTGCTACCGTGATACCAATGGCGACGGCGTCGCCGATGAAAAAACTTTGTGGTTTGCGGGTGGCGTGCAGGGTGGAAATCTTGAGCATCAGCCGAACGGTTTGCTCTGGGCTTTGGACAATGGACTTTATTCCACCTACGATCCGTACCGGCTGCGTTTCACAGACGGAAAAGTGGTGAAGGAAGAAATTCCGGAGAACCAAGGGCAATGGGGTCTGACGCAGGATGATTTCGGCAAGGTCTGGTTCGTGAATGCGGGCCAGGAGATCGGTCCGGTGCATTTTCAGCAGCACATTCTGTATGGAAAATTTTCGATTCCCGGAGAAAGGTCTGGCGACTACAAGGAGGTGTGGCCGCTGTTAAGCAGTCCGGACATTCAGGGCGGAAAATTTCAGCTCCGCGAGAACGGCACCTTGAATCATTTTACCTCAACGTGCGGGCAGGATATCTTTCGGGGTGACCGTTTGCCGGTGGATTTGAGAGGCGACCTGCTTTTCGCCGAACCGGTCGGCCGTTTGATTCGGCGGACAAAAATCACCGTCAATGACGGCATCACTCACCTGGCAAACGCGTACGATCAATCGGAATTTCTGCGCACGAAGGATCCGCTTTTTCGTCCGGTGAATATGGTCACCGCGCCGGACGGCACCCTGTATATTGTGGATATGTATCGCGGGATCATCCAGGAGGGGCAGTGGACCCGCGAAGGGTCCTACTTGAGAGAGCAAATTGAGAAACTCGATCTGGCCAAGGAAATCGGCCGGGGGCGGATTTATCGACTGGTGCACGACGATTTCAAGCCTGGTCCTCAGCCAAGAATGTTGGATGAAACTCCTGCGCAATGGGTGCAGCACCTCTCGCATCCGAATGGGTGGTGGCGCGACACCGCCCAAAAATTACTCATCCTCAAAGGCGACAAGTCCGTGGTGCCGGCGCTGACCGCCCTGGCCGCAACGTCGCCAGATCCGAAAGCCCGGCTACACGCGCTTTGGACGCTGGAAGGTCTGGGGGAAATGACGGAGCCGCTCGTGACTGCCGCGCTCCACGATCTTGACAATGAGGTTAAGAAAGCCGGCATCCGTTTGTCCGAGCCTCTGCTCAAGGAAATGAAGCGAGGGGACGAGCCGCTTTTGGTGGAGCTCAAAGCGCAATTACAGGACAATGATCCGGGCGTGGTAATTCAGGCGATGCTGTCGCTGAAACGCGGTGAGGTGCCAGAGGCGCGCGAACTGGCGAAGACCACGGCGGCCGCATCTGCCTCGACGGGGGTGTACGCGATCAACGAACAATTGTGGAAAGAGGATCAGCCGGAGGATCCCTTTTTGCCGGCGCTGTTGGGTCCCGTGGGTTTGAAATCATATCGGGCAGGGCGCCCATTCTATAATTCACTTTGTTTCGCCTGTCACGGCGCCGACGGCAAAGGCACGCCGAATGGTCTGGGGAAAACCCTGGCGCCCCCGCTGAGTCACGCGGAGCAAATCTTAGGCGGAAAAGAAGTGGTGATTGAAATCGTGCTGCATGGCCTGGAGGGAATGGTGAACGACACGGATTACGGTGCGCCCATGATATCGATGGCGAGTTATTCGGATGAGCAGCTCGCGAATGTGCTGACTTATATTCGCAATAGTTTTGGCAATCGCAGTGACGAAGTGCGTGCGTCGGATGTCGCGCAATCGCGCGAACGTTTCCAGGATCGGAAGCGATTCTGGACAATGGCGGAGCTGGAGGCGTTGCACCCTGAACTGAAAATACCGGCGAAGCGGTTTGAGCATCGCAGTGCGTGGAAGCTTTCCGCCAGCCACGCACCCGAGACGGCGGCGCTTGCGGTTGATGATCGCGCGGAGACCTGTTATTTGACGGGCAGCACGCCCTATCCCGGACTGTGGTTTCAGGTTGAGCTACCGCAGCGTAGTGCGATTAGAACCATCGTGATGGATTCCGCCGGCACCGCGGAATCCTATCCACTCAGCTATGAGGTGCGGGTCTCGGATGACGGGCAAAATTGGGGCGCTCCGGTGGCTGCTGGTCACGGCGAAACCACGACGCAGATTCATCTGACGGGTGAAGTCTGGGCGAAGTTTGTCCGTATTACCATCACCGAGAAAGACGGTTGGCAAAAGTGGGCCATTCATAATCTCGACTTTTTTGGAGAAGAAAACTGAGCGCCGGATCGCGTGATCCTCTCCGTTGCTCGTTGTCGACGAAGGAGGGGGATTACGCGCGAGAAGTTGCGGAACCGAGGCCGGATCTAGCGGTCCGGTTTAAACGCATGGGGAAAGCGCTTTCGAAGAATAACCGGCTCGGGCTCCCGGTAAAAAATCCCTTTGCGGCTGCGCGCGGCCGTCGCGGCTACGCGTGGGTGCCGAAGGTAAGCACTGCTCGTTTTTGTCCGATGGGGTCTCGTGGTCAGTTCGCGCGGAAGGCGCTGGTTGTCCTAATGTTTTCAATGGGAGTGGAAACCTTCGCGGGTGACATCGCGGAAGGAGCGGCGACCTTCAGTGCGCCTCGTCTGGTTTCGACCAAGATCTTCGATGCGGTCACGGAAAAACTCCCCAAATATGTGGCACCGAAGCCGGTCAGCGATACCGACTCAAAATCTTCGTCCGGGCCGGACGAAGGATCGGAGGGAACGATGAAGCTCCCGAAAATTACCGTTCGTCCGACGCAGGCCGGGCCTACGACCGACGCCGTCTTTCTTACGCCGAAGGCGCGCATCGATCTCGCGATGAAAGCCCATCGGGGGCTGCGCATCGGAAATCTTTTTGGATCAAATCAGGGGATCGCATTATTCATGCAAATGGAGGAGCGGGAGTTGAACGCAAAAGACGGGCTCACCGATCTGGTGGAGCGGACTACGAGTAATGATGGGGCCGAGGCAAAAGAAGTCCGGAAAATTCTGAAGAAAGCGATCCAGCGAACTAATGCGGATTGGCAGAATCAACCGGCCGGAAAATCAACGGGACCGTGAGGTGGGGTCACGTCATTTTCATTGCGGAGAAGCGGCGATTTTCGGCCTGATTGAAATTGTTTCTGCCGATTGGCGCAGGGGTTTAGACCCCATATCAATGGGCCGCGCATTTCGGTATCTTTCGACATGCCCCTTATAAATGTAGTTCTCACCTTGATCGTCGTCGGCGTCGTCCTTTGGCTGATCAATACTTATATTCCGATGCAGGGAACGATCAAAAAGATCCTTAACATCGTGGTCGTGATTGTCGTGGTCCTGTGGTTGTTGTACGGCTTCGGCGTCATCAACAATGGTGGAGATATTCATCTGCCGGTGGTGAAATGATTTTAATCCGCCTGCCGCAGCGCGGTTCGAGCGTTGCGCGGCGAGCGCGCAATCGTTTTTCGGAGTAGGTCAGCGTGCTCGCCTGCGCGTCCGGAGCGCGAGCAAGCTCGCTGACCTGCGACTGATAAAAACACGCTGCTTGCACGTGGCCTACGGCTGATCCGACGCGGACAGTTCGAGGGAATCAAAGCTGCGAATACGGCTTGGGTCCGAGAAACCTCGAGGTGTTTTTCGACGTGTTGTCGGCGTATTGCGGGAGATCTTTCATTGCGGTCCAACGCGGGTCGGGGCCGAATTTTTTCCAATTTCCAAGGTGCGTTGCGAGATCGGACGCGCCGGTGATGTAGCGCAGATGGGGCAGATCAGGACCGGACAGAGCTTGGCCAAAAAAGAGTGGAGACATGCCCAGATCTTTCATGAGGGCAATTTCGCCGTCATTGAACATCGCCATTTTACTCAGCGCTTTCAGCTCACTGTGGCTTTCGTAATCGCGCATTTCAAAGATGCGTGACGGCGTGCGATTACGGGAGAACTCGGGCAATTCGAGTTTGGGCATGCCCGCGAAAGCGAGGAGCAGCCAGCTGTCGATCCGCTCGAACGCGGGACTGGCTTTTGGAACTTGGAGGTAGTCTGCTCCTGCGCGCTGAACGGTTGCGTCGGAGTTGAGCGAAGCGCTGACGTGGATGAACGATTTGATCGTGGGGTGCGTCATGAGCACCCAGACCGGCGAGCCGGGTTTCGCAGTGGCAGTGGCATTTTCTTTGTTCACGTCGAGTTCAGTAAATACTCCGACGTTCTTCACTCCGAAAGAATCGAGGGCGGGGAGCAAGGCGTGTTCGAGGTACGCATCGAGCAGCGCGGGGTTCGCGTCGGTTTTTAGTCGGGTGCCGGCCTGGAGACGGTAGCAGCGCAGTTCGTAGAATTCTCGGCCGGGTCCAGGCGTTTGGGGCTGGGCCGCGAGGCGGGAGGCGAGCGTCGCTGAAGCGGCGGTCGCGGACAGGGCGAGGGTGCTTTTCAAGAAAGTGCGGCGGGGAAGGTTCATGTTTGGCGGAAAGTACGAGTAACAACAAAGCGCATGATTAATTTAAGTGGGGGCCTGCTTCCTTAGTGTGTGGGGATGCTTCACTGATTTCGTACCGAAATTTTTTCCGCGGTAGGAAAATCGGCCGGGATTTTTTGAGTGACGTTGCCGGTCGCGGCCCACTCGGTGCCACGCTGGAGGGTCGTGATGAAGCCGGCGCAGGCGAGCGAAGTGAAGGGTGGTTTCTCATTCGGACTGACATGACCGAGCGTGGTGTGGAAGATTCGACCTTTCCCGTAGGTGATGGTCATGAGCATCGGCTCGTTTTCTCCCGTGGCGGTGGGATGCGTGGTTTTGTCGGCGAGGGCGGTCGCGAGCACCGTCACATTTTTTGCCGGCCCACGGAGCTGACTATAAATTTCGTCACTGGCGTGAATCCACGAGGCGGGCAACCCCTGCATGATTGGGTGTTCAGGGGCGCGGGTGACGATGGGAAAATCGTGCCGGGCGGGATGGGTGGCCGTGCCGGGAGTGATTTCATCGAGCACCATTTTCCCGTCTCGCCAGCGGATCATTGGCCCGGCGGTGACGTCGCGTGCGCCGATATTGCCGTCGGCTTTGAAGCCCCAACCGCCGACGGCGATCATCTCATTCCATTCTTTCCAGTAGGGGAAGGCGTTGTCGGTATCGTGGATTGAAACGAGACCACCGCCATTTTTCATGTACGTGACGAAAGCCGCTTTCGTCGCTGCGGGCCATTCGTCGCCTTCGTACACGATGACGATGGCGGCGTAGTCGGAGAATTTCGGGCTGAACTTTGTCATGTCCGCTCCGGCAGGAGGAGAGGTGACGACGTCCACCGTGAAGAGACCGGTTTGTTCAAGGTAGCTTTTTACGAGCGGCGCGCTTTTGGTCCAATCGTGGTATTTGTTGGATTGGCCGGTGAGAAGCATGAGCTTGGGCATGGGAGTGGCGGCAAGTCCGGCGATCGAAAGCAGCAGGGTCAGCGCGGTGAGTTTAAGCGAGTGGATCGGGGAATGCATGGGGACGGGGATGGAGTCAGACTGACGAAGGGAGTGGCGCGAGTCGGGGTGGGGCGCGGATACGATCGAGTGATTTTTAAATAGCCCGATTATCGGCAAAAGTCCGCTTAAAAATTCGAGGGGAGGGATGATCCTGATTCGCAGCCTGCCGAACTCGGATAATCATGCCATTTTTTATTCACGCTGCTCCTCTTCATCGAAGAGAGTTCAAATTCCCGGAACCACGAGTCTGCAGATTCGAAGTTGTGGGCACCTCCCTGACTCCGCCCGAAAAAAAGAATAACTGCGCGCTCAGCTTTTTTTTGTGACGCGCGGTTTTAACTCGAGCACGCTGCGGATTTTTTCGAGGAGCGCGGCTTCGTTAAACGGCTTCAACAGGGTGCCGACCGCACCAAGCGCGGTGAGTTGGGGAAGGACGGCGTGATCAGCGCGCGAGGTGAGCATGATCACCGGGATCGCTCGCAGCTCGGGGGCGGCTTTCAAGCGGGTGAGGGTCTCCACTCCGTCCATGATCGGCATGCTGATATCGAGCAGAATGAGATCGGGTCGGGCGCTCTCGATCGCGAAGAATGCGTTGTAACCGTTGGTGGCGTCGGTCGTATCGCAGTCGAAGGCGCTAAGCGCCGATTGTGCGAGCATGCGGACGGCTCGCGCATCATCCACGGTGAGAATATTAGGGCGCATCGGGGAGGTCGAACAGCGTTACCACACCAGCAGACCGCCGGCGAAGGTCAGACCTGCGCCAACGCTGCAGAAAATAATTTTCTCACCGTCGGTGAAGATGCCTTCTTCTGCGGCCCAGCCCAGGGCCATCGAGACGCTGGCCGCGCTCGTGTTGCCGTAACGGTGGATCGTCACCACGAATTTATCGTAGGGAATGCCGACGCGGCGGCTCACGGCTTTGAGGATGCGCTCGTTGGCTTGATGCGGCACGATCCACGCGATGTCTTCGGGTTTTAAATTTTCGCGTGCGAGGGTTTGTTCGATCTGTTCCGCGAAGCCGATGACGGCGTGTTTGAAGACGGCGGCTCCGTCCATTTGAAGGTAGAAGTGTTCGAGGTCCGCGCTCGCGCCGGTCTCGGGCCACGGCATGCGCGCGCCGCCGCCGGGACGTTGGATCGCTTCAAATTGGGTCGCATCACCCGAGAGACTGAGGCGGTGCAAGCGGTGGCCGCCGGGTTGGGCGGTGAGGATGGCGGCGCCGGCGCCATCACCAAAAAGAAATGCGGTGCGATGATCCTGGGGGTTCGTGATGCGCGAGAGAAGTTCAGCGGTGACCACGATCAAGTTTTTGGCGGTGCCGGCCAAAATGAAGGCGCGACCGACTTCGAGGGCGTAGAGCCAACCGGAGCAGGCGGCGTTCAGGTCGAAGGCGAGGACGCGGGGAATGCCGAGTTCCTTGGCGAGGGCGCTGGCCATGGAGGGTACGGGTTGATCGGGGATCAGCGTGGCCATGATAATGCCGTCGATCTGGTCGGCGGTCATGCCGGCCTGTTTCAGGGCGTGCTGCACGGCGATGGCGGCGAGGGCGGTGGCGCTGTCGCCTTCGGCGGCGTAGCGGCGCTCTTTAATGCCGGTGAGGTGCACCATTTGCTCCTCCGTTCGATCAGGGAAGGCCTTGAGGATCTCGCTATTGGCGCGAATATGGGGGGGGACGGCGTGTCCGATACCTGCGATGCAAACGGTCTGAGTAGAGGTGTTCAATGCACCCCAATTCACGCGCACGAAGGCCAAGCAATCAAGCTTTGTGTTTCGAGGTTCTAAGGGCGGGGCGGGCGATAGGGGAACTACCCGGTTTTGGCTGGTTTGAGCCGCACCGGATGGGGGTGTTCCGCCCTTCTGCGGTCGAATCGCTTCAGGACAATGAAGACAAATTTAACCCTGTTCGCCGCTTTCGAAAAAGCCACGAAAGCATTGCAGAAGTCGCTGAGACCGAAGAAACCTAAACCGTCGAAGTCATGAAATCCTTTGCGCCCATCCGTTGTCTTGCAGCCTAAGTGTATGAAAATTGAAACGATCGAAAATCCCAGAAGTCGCCAGGAAGAACTTGGACAGTTCCTCACCGCGACGCCTGTGGCTGACTTTATGGCTTCAATGTTTGAGTCTCTCCCTCGGGCGGTGCGGTTGTTGGATGCTGGTGCGGGGGCCGGCTCACTTACCGCCGCATTCGTTTCACGCTTGTGCGACAAAAATGAAGGCGTTCGTTTCTCACGAAGCACTTTACGTTAGATGGTGAAAGCCGACGTCAAAACGAAATGCTCCATGTCGGATAAATGCCCCGTGCCTTTGCGAAGATTTCGTTGAGTTGCAGCTCCATGTGAGCGCCAGAGACGGTGTTAACAAAAATAAAACGAAATTGCTCTTTCAGGCTCTGTGCGACCAGCACCTCAGCTGCGGTCAATCCAAAGAAATAGCCCCGGAAATCTGCGGCTACATCCTTCTTGGTGGACTTGATTTCACAAACCAAGATCTTGCTCAAATTGGCTTCAACTTCCTCCAATGAATCCAAATTAAAGGTGTTCGATAGACGAACCACATCGAATGCTTTTCCATAGACGATCATATCGCGCTTCGCGAAGGCGACGACGAGATTCTTTTTCTGCTGCGCAGTGGGGACAATATAACCGAGCTTTTTCGAAACCAACAGCAAGGCGGCTTTACCCGCTGTGGCGCTTCCTGAGTCCATATTGCTCACGTTCGGGCTCCTTTTTTCGATGCGGAGATACTTGTTTCCAATTTCTTAACGAAGACCGAAAGAGGAGTGCCCAAAGATTGGCAAATCGCGCGGACTTCAATCATGTCGAGCCGTCGCTCACCTATTTCATACTTGCTCACGAAGCTTTGGGGCATCCCCAAGGTCTCAGACAATTGACTCTGGGTTAGCCCTTTTTCGGTGCGGAGTTCGCGCAATGAGTCTCTGAAAACGGCATACTCCGATGTGAAGATAGACTTTGACATCTCCGGAGATTACAACCGATCTTAGGATAACCCAAAATAGGATATATGCGCCGGTCAAAGCACCAAGTTTCGACTCCATCGGTCTTCCATTCATCGTCGTTAAATGTCGATAAACTTGCTTACTCGTTGGGCGTACCCTCCCATGCGGTTAAGACCCAAAGGTGGCGCCTCCCAAACGGGACCTTTTTCTATCATCCCCGTTACCGCTGGTGCCTGCTTATAAAGGCCGTGATCGAACGCTTTTGCCCCACCTTCGCCCCCAGCGGGGTGGTGCTCTACATTGGCGATACCGAATACAAGTTCGTCCATCTGGAAACCGCAGGCTTGGCCGCGCTCGGCGTCACCTTGGATTCCGCCGCCAAAATTCCTGATGTCATCGTTCACGATACCAAGAGAAATTGGCTCTTGTTAATTGAAGCCGTAACAAGCGCAGGGCCGGTGGACGGCAAGCGCCGCAAGGAACTCAAAGACCTGTTTGCTGGCTGCAAAGCGGGGTTAGTATTCGTAACGGCTTTCGAGAGCCGCCGCACGATGCAGACCTTCGTTTCGCACATCGCCTGGGAATCCGAAGTGTGGATCGCCGAAGACCCCGACCATATGATCCACTTTAACGGAGAGAGATTCCTCGGGCCGTATCCTGACGTGATGCCAATTATCAAACACTGAACCGACCTCCTCCCAAAACGACAATTCGATGCAAATCCAAACACTTGACGATAAAGACGCTCTTACCTTCTGCACGCGGGACGAAGGCCATTTTTTGACCGGAAAGCAGTTGGGTTAAAACCGGCTAAGATGCAGAAGATTGCTGTGGCATTCGCCAATGCTGATGGCGGGGAGTTTGTCGTTGGAATTGCTGATTCTAGTGATGTGCTGGACCCGGCGAAGCGCTGGGCAGGTCTCGCTAAACAAGAGGATTTCAATCAGCATATTCAGGCGCTGATGGAAATCACGCCAACACTTCCTTTCAGGTTCCAATTTCTAGCCTGCCCGTTGCGCCCTGGCTTGGTGCTCCAAGTCCAAGTTGAGAAAAGCAGTCAGGTTCATTCCGCTGCCGATAAAACAGTATATGTGCGGAGTGGAGCCCAGAGCCTTCCGTTGAATAGTGCAGATCAAATCACTGCGCTCGCTTTCACTAAAGGCGCGAAATCCTTTGAGGATTACGTCGTCCCCTCATCGCGAATGGAATTGGTCGTCGATTCAAAGGAAATTCGAAGGTTTCTTGCTGATTACTCTCCGAAAAGCGACCCAGTCGAATTTGTCGTCAACCAGCAACTGGTTGATTTCAAAACTTGGGAACCAACCGTTGCAGGCATTCTTCTTTTTTCAGATCAGCCTTCGGCAAATATGCCTCGCCAGTGTGCCGTGAAGATAGCGCGATATGTCACCCGTGAGGATGAACCGGAGCGAGACCATCTTTAAGGATACGCATACGGTCGAAGGCGCGCTTTATCCTCTCATTCACGACGTCGTCGCCATGGTCAAAAAAGTAATGGCTGGTATTTCTGTGTGGACGATTAATGGGCTCAAGCCGGTGGAATATCCTCCGGAGACGATCTGGGAGATTCTTGTCAATGCGGTTGTTCACCGTGACTACTCAGTCTCCGACAATATCCAGGTGCTAATCTTCGACAATCGAATTGAGATTATTAGCCCCGGTAAGTTTCCGGCCTTCATCACGAAGGACAATATTCTCGACGCCCGGTTTTCAAGAAATCCGCGAATAGTTCGAACATTGAACCGATACAAAGATGCGCCAAATCGCGATATGGGCGAAGGGCTCAACACTGCGTTCCAGAAAATGAAGGATTTCAAACTTCGGCCGCCCGAAATTTCCGAGGACGGAAATACCGTCCGAGCAATTATCCCTCACACACCTCTTGCATCGCCGGAGGACGCAATCCTCGAATTCCTGCGTAACAATCCAACGATCAAAAACGGGCAAGCGCGCGATCTCACTGGGATTCGTTCTGAAAATTCCGTGAAGAACGTTTTCTATAGGCTTCGCGACGAAAAGCTGATCGAGCGCGTTCCCAATTTGGATGGGTCCGCAGCGGCCTGGCGTTTGATGAAATAGCTTCACCGGCACGCCCTTTTAGAAGACGGACGCCAAGAAGCTGGCGGTCTTCGGCGATTATATTTAATGCGCCCTTCCAGTCGCATTCTTCTGACATGTCGCTTCGCCACTTGCCATCTCTCACCGCTTTGTTCCATCGATGACATCCAGCACGCGGCCGACTGCAGGAAACGCGGTCGGATGCCGCACTTCACCTTGATCAACAGAATTGTTACGGCTGAGCAGATGGCATTGGATTGAACTTCACGCGGAACCGCAAGGCGACGTGTACCAGCCCGATCAAGGCCGGTACCTCCACCAGCGGGCCCACGACGGCAGCGAAGGCCACGCCGGAGTTCAGGCCAAAAACCGCGATCGACACGGCTATCGCCAGTTCGAAATTGTTGCCGGCTGAAGTGAACGCGAGCGTGGTGGAGCGTTCGTAATCCGCCCCGAGTTTCTTCGCCATGAAGAAGCTGACGAAAAACATCAGCGCGAAATAGATCACGAGCGGCAGCGCGATGCGCAGCACGTCGAGCGGGAGCTCGACGATGGCATTCCCTTTGAACGTGAACATCATCACGATGGTGAATAGCAGCGCGATGAGGGTGATGGGCGATACGCGCGGGATGAATTTCTGTTCGTACCACGTCTCACCCTTGAGGCGGACCAAGAGCACCCGGCTCAGTGCGCCAGCGGCGAATGGAATGCCGAGATAGATCATGACGCTCCAAAATATCTCGCTCATCGCGAGCTTCACGATGTGACCTTCGAGTCCGAAGTAGGGCGGCAGCACCGTCAGAAAGAGCCAGGCGAACGCGCTGTAGAAAAGAATCTGAGCGATACTGTTGAGTGCCACGAGTGCGGCGGCGTATTCGCGGCTGCCTTTCGCGAGTTCGTTCCACACGAGCACCATCGCGATACAGCGGGCGATGCCGACCAAAATAAGACCGACCATGTAGTCCGGGTGATCACGCAGGAAGATGATCGCGAGAAGAAACATGAGCACGGGACCGACCAGCCAGTTTTGCACCAACGAGAAACCGAGGATGCGGGCGTCGGCGAATACTTTGGGGAGCTGGGAGTATTTTACCTTTGCGAGCGGTGGATACATCATCAAAATGAGACCGATGGCGATGGGCAGATTGGTTGTCCCCATCGTGAATGGCGCGAAAAACGCGGCGGGATCGGTGATGATAAAATGACCGAGCGCCACACCAATTCCCATGGCGGAAAAAATCCACACCGTCAGATAACGGTCGAGAAAGGACAGTTTTTTAGTAAGCGAATCGGGCATAAGTTATAACGACGAGGGTTAGGCTATTGCCTGCCAAACCATTTTACTGCGCGTCCCGTCGGCCATCGGCATAACATTCGAAAGCCCGCCGAATCTCGTCTCGGACGCGACGAAACACCGTGAGTTGTTGTTCCTCGGTGCCGGTGGCATGCGCGGGATCATCGAAGGGCCAATGATGCCGGTTCACCTGGCCGGGGAAAATCGGACACGCTTGATCGGCGTTGCCGCACACGGTGATCACGGTCTCGACCGTTCCCGTGAGGAAATCATTCATGTGTTTCGAGCGGTGCGCGGAAATATCGATGCCGATTTCCTGCATCACGCGGATCGCGAGCGGGTGCACGTAGCCCGCCGGTTTTGAACCGGCACTGGCGACGATCAGGCTGTCACCAGCCGCCGCTCGAAGAATCCCTTCGGCCAGATGACTGCGACAGGAGTTGCCGGTGCAAAGAATGAGGACAGTTGGTTTAGGTGAGCTCATAAAAGAATGATCGTTTCGCGCTCAGCAGCAACCGGCGGCGGTGGTGGCGCATGATGAGGGAATGCAAAGTTCCCTGGCCAGGCAGTCGGTTTGCTTCTGGCCAAGCCGAATCACTAATCGGCTGGATTCCACCACTGCCGATAGGACTTTTAACTGCACGACATTGCACGCGTCGTATTCAAACTCCACCAGCAGATCCTCTCCGCGCAAAATTGGTTCCGCGTGGATGAAGGCTTTCAGCAATTTGCCACCCGTGATGCGGTGGTCGACATCGTCCCCCACCCACGATTGCAGCAAGCAGGTCACACTCTGGCGCACCGTCCCGCCGCAATCCACGAAATCACGCTGCACGCGACCGACCTCGGTCACGTGAAAATGCGCTTCGATTGGTTCCCCGTCCGGCCAGATCACCATGATCGGCAAATCCGGCGTCGCAGCCAAAACCGAGCGCAAAGAAGAAACGGTCATTAAAGTTTTTTCGTTGGGGAGATTATTCATGGTCAGATTAAATTAGCAGCAGCGCTTGGTTGAGCCACGCTTCGCGGCAACCGGAGCGCAGGTGAGATCGAGTTTGCGGAGTCGGGCGAGATCGCGTTGAAAAATGGGGTTCTCGGTCGCGCAGTCCTGCAGGCAGGCGAGGTTGGCGGTGAGGGCCGGGGTTGGTTTGGCGGCTATCCGGTAGATTCGCCAGTTGCCCTCACGGCTGACGCTGACCATGCCGTGATTTTTCAGGTAACCCAAATGCTTGGAAACCTTCACCTGCGGTTCGCCGAGTACGGCTTGCAGGTGGCAGACACAGAGCGGACCTTGCTGCAGCAAGTTCACGATCCGCAGTCGGGTGCGGTCGCAAAGGCATTCATAGATGTTGATCAAATCCATTACGAACCTGTATGCGATCGAAGGAATATAGGTCAATCGGGATTGTGTGACATTTTGGTGGCGCGGGGGCGCGAGAAATCCCGGCCAATACCAAGAGCGGTTAAGAATTGGCCAGCGGATGGTAGGGGCGATGGCCCTCAATCGCCTTGTACGAACGAAGGCCGTTGAGGGCAACGGCCTCTACCGACAGAGAGCCTCTTTTCCAATCGCCAGTGGCGTATTCACCGGAGCTAGAGCTCGGTGTAAACGGAGCGGCATCCGCGCGCTACCCTCGGATCGGGCGCGGGCGGAGGATCATTTCACTGCGCCGGCTTCGGAGAGAGATTTCAGATTGGCCAGGCCTTGCTCGAAATCACCTCCAACCATTTTGTCCATGTTCATGAAAAGGCCAACGACCTTGAACATGAATCCGTTGACTCCCGACATGCTCCAGACGACGGAGGTTTTATCGCCGACTGATTTGAAGGAAAACTCTACTGTATTTGTAGCTTTGAACGGCTTTAGGAATTCCAGTTTCATTTGAATGAGAGCGTTGGGTTGAGTGGTGATGATGGACATGCGGCCTTCGCCGGCTTTGGCGTTGCCGGCCCAGGTGTAGCTGGCGCCGGGGCCGGCCGGCGGACCTTCAAAGGATGTGGTCATGGCGGGATCGAGTTTCTCCCACGGGGACCAGGTTTTGAATTGGTGCAGGTCGTTTACTCGGGCAAAGACGCTTGCGATTGGGGCTGAGATGGTGGTGCTCCGCTCGACGCGGAAGGCGGCGGGTTGCAGGGCTGCAACGATGGCGACGAGAGCAAGGATGACGGCGAGGCCGATGAGGATTTTGATGAGCATGGGATTTCCTTGTTAGAGTTTTGGTGGGGAAAGGTTCGGTGGGCGTGGCTTGATGGTAGGATCGAGTTTACTCGCGACTTAGGGTGTGCGGTGTCGCGAGCAAGCTTACTCCCATTGTTTCAAATGCGTCATGCCAACTCAGGGCCCGGCCATCGGCAGAGCTCATGCTGGAATAGAATATTTCGCCGGCGCGAAAATCAAGCGAGGAGATTGGGGGGAGTGGGATGGACGGAGTCCTAGCTTCAAAGGCCTAGCGCAGTCAACGCGCTCGGTGTTTTTGCGTGGGTTGAGTTACGGCTTGAGTCCGAGCCAGAGTGCGAGCGCTTTCACGGCGGGGGATACTTTGTGGCCACGACGGATGCGGCGGGATACGATGTGGAGTTTTTTCTTCGTCCGATCTGCTTTGGGGTCGATGTGGCCGATGAGCTCGGTGTCGACGAGAACGGGCAGCGCATAATAACCGCGCTGACGTTTGGCGGGTGGGGTGTATACTTCCCAAGTGTAGTCGAAATCCCACAGGGCGGAGGTAACGCGACGATCATAGATGAGCGGGTCGAGGGGCGCAAGGAGGTGAAGGGGCGCGGTTCGTTCAGGGATAGTCGGCGGCAATTCGAATAGTGGCAGATCGTCGCGCAGGCAGTACAGAGTTGAGCAGCCGTCGATTTTTACCGCTTGGACGAGATCCTCGACGAGTGGCAGCTCCTTCTTTTTGAGGGGCACGAGGCGGCGTTGGCGCAGGGAGGTTAGAATGAGCCAACGCGTGGTTTCGTCTGCGGGTGGCGCGGCCAGGCGAAGGATGGCTTTGGGTAGAACCCGTTCGGGGAGATCGTAGAGCCGGTGGTTGTCCGCAGTACGGCCGGCAATCAGGAGTTGGCCGTGAAAGAAAAGTTTTTGCATCGCGGATTTGACGAGTCGCATGGTGCCCCAGACTTGTTGGGAGGCGCGGCGTTCGTCTTGGAAGTCGGCGGAGCGCAGCGGGCCGCGGGAGGCGATTTCTTTCAGGACGTGTTGGGAAAGTTTACGTTCACGGGCGGTTAGTTGGCCTGACCACGCTCCCGTGCGGCGACTGCGCGCGGCGTTGGCGGTGAGGAGGTGCGGCCAGGCGGCGAGCGGGAAGGCGACGAGGATTCCAGTGGAGGGCAGGTGATGTTCGAAGGCGGTGCGTTGGGCGGCGAGCAGGGGTTGGTCGTGACCGTGCAGATGCCGCATCAGATCGCCTTCGCGATAACTAATTACCCGGTTGCGCAGGATAAGATCATGCATGCGCCCGGTGATGTTGATCGGATCGATTTGAATGTAGGCGTGATGCGCGAGGGCCGTGGCGATATCGGGTGCCGGCTGGTCGAGTAGCAAGGCGCGCCGCATAAAGCGGCGGGCGCTAGTAGGCGAAATTGCGATGGCGGCGGTCATCGGTGGGCGGGGTAGGGAAAGTGTGGTCCGGCAAAGCGGGTGGGGACAAAACAAAATGGATTATGGCCAATTTTTTTGTCGGCTGCTGGCCCGTGAGTCGCACGAGGCTTGCACCGCGACAGGATTTCCGTTTCGTAGCAGAGGTGAAGATCGTCATCGTTGAAGATCACGCGATGTTTCGCGAAGTTCTGCGCAAGGTGTGCGCGAGAGACTTGCGGCATGAAATCGTGGGCGAGGCGACCGATGGACTGGCGGCGGTGCAATTGGTTTTACGGACGCAGCCGGATTTGGTGTTGCTCGATTTGCACTTGCCGAAACTGGACGGTTTCGGGGTGGTGGACGCGGTGCGTCTGGCTGCACCGGAGATTCGAGTTTTGGTGCTCTCTTCGCATTGTGACGACTATACGGTTTTCCGGGCGGAAAAGGCCCGGGTCCATGGGTTCGTGGATAAAAACACGAACACCGTGGCGGTGTTGAGGAAGGCCATCACGGCTGTGAGTCAAGGCCTGACGTATTTCTCGGAGGAATTTCTCCGGCTGAAAAAAAACCGGCAAGGTGACCCCGTTTCATTCGACAAGCTGCTGACCAACCGGGAGCGGACGATTCTCGCTTTGATTGGTGAGCCGTTGCAGGACTGGGAAATTGCGAAGCGCTTGGAATTAGCCGAGCCCACGGTGGCGAAACACCGGTTTAATATTCTGAAGAAATTGGATTTGAATGGTACGCTTGAGTTGGTGCGGTATGCCCGCGACCACGGATTTACGCTGTCCGCTCTGCGCCAGGATGGCGGCGAACTATTGCCGTGAGGGATTCGATTTCACGGCGAGCCCGGGCGAGGTGGCTGTTAAAGGCCTCTTGGTCTTTCGCGAGTGCGGCGTCCTGGAGTCCGGCGGCGGCGGTCGCGAGCGAAGCGCTGCCGACCAGGCGAGCGTGGGAAAGGACGCCATGGGCAGCGTCGCCCAGAAGTTTGAAGTCGGTGGTTTGAGCGGCCCGTTCAAGTTGTTTTTCGGCTTCACCGAGAGCGGCGAGGAACAGTTCGATTTGCCGGTTCAGCCCTTGGTCGGTACCGTCTGAAAGGTATTCGAGGAGTGACACATCAACTCCGGCCGAGGGAGCTTCCGGCGAGAGGTGCATGGAGGCAGCGGCGAGATGGCGCCGCCCCGCAGCGGTCAGCACGCGCCGCAGTTTTTGCGGAGTGAGCGGCTTGCCGACAAACGCATCCATTCCGGCGTTCAGGCAAAGCGCGCGGTCCTCCAGGGTGCAGAACGCGGTGACGGCGAGAATGATGGTGCGCGGGCCGTTGGCTTCGAGGGCGCGGATCTGACGGGCCACTTCGGTTCCGTCCATGTCCGGCAAGTTGCGATCGAGTAAAATGAGGTTGTGGCGTTTTGCCGTGAAGAGGCGCACGGCTTCGGCGCCGGTGCAGGCGCGTTCGCAGGGGAGGCCGAATTTGTTCAAGACCGCCGTGGCGGCCATCGCATTGTAGTTGGTGTCCTCGACCAGCAGCACAGTACAGTCTGGCACGATCGGAACTTTGCCGGACGTGGTCGCTGAGTCCGCGGTCGGGATGGGGAATACGTCAAGGGGCAGGCGCAGGAAAAACCGGGCACCATGACCGGGACTGCTGCGCACGCCGACCGAGCCGCACATCAATCCGGCGAGTAAGCGGCAGGAGGCGAGGCCCAGGCCGGTGCCGGTTATTTCCTTGGATTGGGCATCAGTGAGGCGGGAAAATTTGGTGAAGAGTGCTCGCTGACCTTCCTCGCTGATGCCCGGGCCCTCATCTGCCACGGAGAATTCAATTTCTTCGGGCGCATCAGCGGGAATGCTGGCGGTGAGGGTAACCGGGCCGCCGGAATATTTCAGGGCGTTACTGACGTAGTTGACCAGAATCTGTTGAATCCTTCCGGCGTCGCCGATGTAGGCCGCAGGCAATTTTGAATCAGCCTCGACGTGGAGAACGGCACCGCTTGCGATGGCGTCCATTTTGAACATGGCGGCGATGGAGCGCAGCAGTTCCGCGGGAGAAAAGGGGCCAGGTCTCAACTCCACGCGGCCGGCTTCGATGGTCGCAAAATCGAGGACGTCATCCACGAGGGTTGAGAGGTACGTGGTGCATTCGCGCAGCGTGAAGACCAGCTCGCGTTGTTTGGCGTCAAGCCACGTGTCTTCGAGGGCGAGGGCCAGACCCACAATGCCGTTGAGCGGATTGCGAATATCGTGGCTCATGTTGGCGACGAACTGCGTCTTGGCGGCGCTGGCCCGTTCCAACTGGGCGGTGCGTTCCAGCACTTTTTGTTCGAGCGCAGCGTTGTGTTGGCGGAGGAGGCGGACGCGCCAGCGATAGAGTCCGTAGCCGGAGGGAATGAGCGCGAGCAGTGCGGCGAGGATGGCGGTGCCGGTTCGCCACCAAGGCGGATTGATTTCAAAATGACTGACGCTGGCCGGACTGCTGACGCCCGTTTCGGCGACGACGCGGACACGGAAGGTGTAGCGGCCGTCGCGGAGAGCGGTGAGTTCGCGGCGGGTTGATGTGCTGGTCGGCATCCACGATTGGTCCACGCCATCAAGCATGGTTTCAAGGTGAAGGGCGGGGCGGTGCGCGAATTCAGGCGCGGCAAAATCAAAGACGATAGCGCGGGTTGAATACGGCAGTGGTAGAGTGACCGCTTGCAGGGTTTCGAGTTTGGCGCTGCGGGCCAGCGTGCGCAAGAGAGGGGCGCGGGGAGGGGGCGCGAGCGGTCCGTGGGCGACGATGTTGCGTAACAGACCGCTCGTGCCGCCAATCCAGAGGTGCGTCTCGGAGTTGGCTGCGGTTTCGGCGAAGATGCACTGCGGCAAACCGATTTCCCACAGTCCGTCAACGGAGTGGGGCTGCCAGATGGCGTGACCGCCTTGAACCGAGATGCGCGCGACACTTGCGGCGCGCGTTTCGGTGCCGGGATGAACGATCCAGAAGCTTCCGTCCGGGAGAACGTCCGACACCGCGTTGACGCTCCATGCGGGGAAATTCTCAATCGCGACAAACTGAGTTGTCTTGGGGCTGAGTAACCAACCGCCGGTTGACGTGATTGCGAAGACTTCTCCGTTAGCTCCTGGTGCGACCCGGCCAAGTCCGGAGTTGTCTGGCAGACCGAAGTTTGGACCTGCGAAAATTGCTTCGACTGGCGCGGTGTCGGTCGGGGTCGCCAGTAAAATCGCGCTGGCCGCAGTTCCCATCCAAAGTCGACCTTGGTCGTCTTCCGCGATGGAATTAATTATGTCGGGGAGATGCTGGACGAGAAGTCTCAAGTGACCGGTCGAATCCGCGAGTGAAACGCTGGAACCATCGGAGACTAGTATTTTGTCCGGCCAATTTCGTGAGGCTTTAACGAGGAACGCGTTTTTTAGCCCGGAAAGAAACGAGGTCGATTTCCCCTCGGAGATTTTCGTGATGCCTCCCGCGGCAGCGACCAGCATGCCTTGAGGGGTGGCTTGGAGATCCATTATATCCATGGCGGGTGATTCAACCGCATGGAAATCCCCTACCGGTGAGGCCAGTTCGGAAAGGCTATGCCCGGTTGCAAAAGTGATTCGGTCGTGATTGCGAGCGATTTTGATAATCGGCTGATTTGGCAGTCCGATAGTGTGACTGAAGACGAGGGAGGCCGGGTCAATCGTCAGGCGGAAAATAGTGAAATCGGACGTCGCCCAGAGTCCGTGCTCTTGGTCTTCGAATAGGGAAAAAACAGAATTAGTTGGGAGACCTTCTTTTTCGGTTAAGAATTGGTCCACGCCCCCAGCGGCATTTAGTATCACGACCCCTCCGCGATAAGTCCCGAGGGCGAGTCGACCATCAAATAGTCTCACCGCTGAGGTGAGGACATTTTGTCGGATATAATTGGCGATTTCTGGCGCGTACGGAATCAGCTGATCATCGTGAAAGCTGAACAATCCCTGTGACGTCGCTAGCAAAAATCCTTGGTCGGTGTGTTCCAACCAAACCACCATGTGCTGGCCCAAGACGGATTGTGGTATGACTAGTCGTGGGCCATCCGGCGTCATAAGGTAGAGTCCGGTCGGGGAGTGGTGCACGTAAATAGCTTCACCCGATCGCGTCGCCTGCAAATGACGCCCGCCCGGGAACGACCAGATTTGAAATTTGGTTCCGTTCCAGCGCAGGATTTTTTCGGCGCCAATGAAAAGCCCGCCGTTTTCTTCAGCGAAGGCATTCCAAGTATCACCGAGCTTGGCGTGTTCGGCCGGTAGTTTTGAAACGAGTGAGTGATAGGTCCATGTACCCGAGGGTTCCTGATCATACCAACCGACCTCGTTGATGGCCGAGGCCCATAGTTTTCCATTTTTTCCAAACTCAAGGCCACGCATAGCGTAGGCACCATTAATAGGCGTCTGGCGCCACGTTGCACCGTCGAAACGAAGCAATGAATCGGCTCCGAAATAAAGGACGCCATCGGGCCCCTGTCGTGTCACCCAACTCGTCGCATCAGAGCCAATCTGGGCCACTGAAAAGGATTGAACTAGCGGTTTTTGTACAGCTTGGGCCAATAGCAGCGGAGCAAAAGCGGCAACACCGGAAAGACACAATAAAGTCCTTCCAATCAGGCCGTGCCGAATGTGCCAAGATGCGAACCCTCCCATGCAAAAATGATGAATATGGAAGAATTCAAAGGCGATTTCAATTTCGCGTAAACTACCGGAAATCCGGTAGTCAGCGCTATCGTCAGTTGGCAGGTCTGGGTGAAACTAGGGGTGCTATGAAAAAAGAAAAACATCTCGGTTTCGGAGCGCTTTTACGCCTCCTATTTGTTGTAGTTTTCGCTTGCGTGGTAGCGGGTGGGGTTGCTTCCACGGTCCGGTCTTCTGCGGCCAAGGAGACTATTCAGGGTGGGGTTGCACGTAATCCGACAGTTGCTCCTGGCGATGGCCCTCCTGCGTGTGCTGCTATTTTAGCGTAATATGTTCAGCCTCTCTACTTTTCGCTATCGAAAGGTGCTTGCGGCGGATGGTGGACCGGTGGATTCGATTGAATCCCGGACCGTCTCCGTGGGTGGCCTTCCAATGGTTCAAGTTAATGCATGTTTGTCCGCTGGCTTAACGAGGCCGCGTGGTCAGTATCTTTATGGGGATGCTGACGGCACAGGGACTCATCGCGTCACCAGCGTAGCCCGACAGCAGGCGGTCTCGGAAGCGCTCAAGCGTTGGGCGTTTGATGCGGTCGTGCAGTCAGACCGGGCTGATGAATTCGCTTTTGATGTCGATCCTTCGTCCACGGGCATGGCGGCGGCGTGTGGGTTGACGGCGAGAAGAGCCCGACGGAGCGCGATGCTGGCGGCGGTGGAACGTTTTAGTCTCGCATCGTGGTGGGAAGGCCGCGCCCGATGGCGCTTGTTTGATACGGATTGGCCGGGAGTTTCCGCAGTGGCGATTGATGGCCCGTTCGGTGGTGTCACGGTGATCGCCTATTCACGAACCACCTTCGGGATGTATGCCTACGGGCATGCGGCCGAAGAATCATTTGGTGCGGCTTGTGAGCGGGCAATGGTCGAGTTGGCGCGCCATGAGCGGGTGTTGCACGCTTGGTGGCTGTCGGCGCTGGTCGGAGAGTATCGTCAGCCGGTTGAGCGTTTTGAGCGAAGGAGTCTATTCTTTGCGACGCAGGCGGGGCACGAGCTCTTTCTTCGTCGGGTTCAGGATGGTGGTCAGGCTGAGATGCCGGCGGCTTCACTTCTCTGTGACCGGGAAGTTACGGGGCCTTGGTCGGATTACACGACGGTTTGGCGCTTCGCCTTGAAGCCCTCGTCCGAAGGTTATCTTAATGGCGGGGAAGATTATTTTTTTTGGTGAGAGCAATTTTATTAAATCACCCCGAACAAAATTACCGATCCACTCCCATTGAAATTTTCCATGTCACATCCGGACGATAATCCGAAGGACCGGCGTAAATCCAAGGTTGCCGAGCGTACGGACGAGGAGCTGCTCCGATTGGAACGATTGGAAAACATGGGCTTGCTCGCCACCCGAGTGGCTCACGATTTGAACAATATGCTTTCGCCGATGAAGATGGCGATCCCGCTGCTTCGACCGTCGGTGACCGATGCATCGGCGCGTAATTTATTGGATTCATTCGAGACCACGGTGGGTCGTGCCACTGCCTTGGTGCGGCAAATTCTCGAGTATGCCGACGGTGCTGGCGGGCAGTTGCAAGTGGTGCCGATGCAGCAGTTGCTGGAGGAGGTGGCGCATTTTGCTGCGGAATCTTTTCCCCGAAATATTCGCGTCAAAGAAAATTTCCCGGTGGATCTATGGCAGGTGAATGCAAATCTCAGCCAGATCCACCAAGTGCTGCTCAATCTTTGTGTGAACGCCCGCGATGCCATGGCGCAGGGCGGGACGCTCAGTTTACGGGCGGAAAATTGTGTGCTTGATGGAGCGGCGGCGGCGAAAATCCCCACGGCTCGCGCCGGATCATTTCTGGTTTTGCAGGTCGATGATACGGGGACGGGTTTTTCGCCGGCGGTGCTGGCAAAAATGTGGGAGCCGTTTATTACGACGAAGAAAGCAGGAAAGGGGTCTGGTCTGGGTCTTTCGACGATTCGGGCGATCGTTACTCATCATCAAGGGTTCATTCAATTGCACACGGTCGTAGGACAGGGTTCCTCTTTCCGGATTTATCTGCCGGCTTTTGGGCTATCCTCCGCCAAACCGGTAATCGTGGGCGTCGAGGCGGTGCGACCCTTGGTGAATGCATGAGTCTGAGTTGCTTGGCGCAGCGTTCGTTCCTGGTGTGGCGGCACCGCGAGTAAGACCAACCGTGTGGATTCACGCGTTGGTGTGATGGCATAAAAAAGGCCGTGCGATCAGCACGGCCTTGAGGCAGAGGTTTTGAAAGTGGATTACTTTTTTGGCGCGGTGGCCTGCACCTGAGCCAAACGCTTCTCCAGCGCATTCATTTCGGTGATCAGGCGCTCTTCCATTTTCTTGCGATCAGAACTTGTGACAATACTCAGGCTCGCGGCGTCGCGTACGACATTAGCGGGGAGCGAGAGCAAGCGAGTGATCAAGCCCTGATCCTTAAAGCTGCTCAGATAAAGTGCGGTGATTTCGTGGGAGAGCTTCATGGAATCCTGGGCCACCGATTGTGACGCGAGCAGTTGCGAGTTGAGCTCTTGATTGCGGGACATTTCCGAGGTCAGCACACCGCTGATTTGATCGGAGATACGCTGACTGTAACTGTTGATGGACTCGCGGGTGAGGCTTTGATCTTTCGACATTTCAGCCAGGATGGGTGAAATTTTATCAACCATGCGGGTCGACACTTTGTCGACTTGCTCGTTCTGGAGCTTCTCTGCTTCTTCGGGTGTTTTTGGCAGCGGACTGTTTGGCTGGATCTTATGCGCGATCGCTTCGGCGAGCTGATTTACTTTCTCGGCGTTGATCTTGGCGAATTCCTCATCGGTCATGAGGGCATCTGCCTGACGCTTGGAAATAGCGTCCTTGAGCAGTTGATTGACGGACTCGATATGCCGCCGCGTTTCCTCGGCGGAGGCTTTCATTTCCGCATTGGTCTGCTCACGCAGAGCCGCGATTTCCGACTGCTGTTTTGCTGCTAGTTCCGCCACAGTTTGTTGGTAAAACCAAAATGCTGCGCCGATTGCCAAAATAGCGGTAAGGATGACCGCGGGGAGTTGTTCTTTAAACTTTTGCCACATGGTAAGTGTCTGGTTAAGGGTGTGTGTCAGACTTGGACATCGATAATAGGTTGATGTTCAATTGCAATGCCGCCTTATGCAGAAAAAGTTATTCGAATGAGTTTAAATCGCTACGAGCAAACAATGTTCAATTACTGGCAAAAGCAGCCTGACGAGCTCAGGCATTGGCAAGCCAAGGTAGTGGCGGCGGCTCTGATTACTGCTGGGCCGGGTGAGGTGGCGCGGAGCTTAGAGCGAGAGCTTTGGGAGTATTTTGTGGACCGAAGCGAACATGTGGCGATTTTTCGGGAGCTCAGTCCGGGCGGCGTCCAACGGGTGAGCCTTTTGAATCTCGCAGAATATGTCATTCGTCTCTGGGGGCCACCACCTAAACCAAAGAAACCCCGTTCCGGTCAGGTGCCTTGAGTACGGTCGTTGATTTGTAACAGGAGATTTTCAATAATTTGCAATTACTCCATTTACAAATCCGATTGGAGGCTGCATCGGTAATTCGTCAGTCATCCACGCGATGGAAAACACAAAAAGCGCTGTTAAAAATTCACTGCCGCATCAGGTTGAAAAAAGGGCTAAGACCTACGTTCTGGACACGAACGTCTTGCTGCACGACCCACAGTCGATCTACAAATTCGAGGACAATAACCTGGCGATTCCCGTCGAGGTTCTTGAGGAACTCGATGCGATCAAAGGCGAGCAGTCCACCGAGCGTGGTCGCAACGCCCGTCGCGTGCACCGCATCCTGCAGGAGCTCCTGCCCGACTCGCGCTCCATGCATGAGGGGGTCAAGCTCCCCAATGGCGGCACGCTTTCCGTGGTAATCAACCGCTACTTGGTTGAAAACAACTGGTCGTCGCCGGCCATGCAGCGTCTGCGCGCGGTACTCTCCGATTTCACCAAGAAGGATAATCGCATTATCGCCAGTGCGCTTTTCGTCCAAGAGACGCACCAGCCGCCGACCATTCTCGTCACCAAGGATGTCAACGTGCAGCTCAAGGCGCGGGCCGTGGGACTCGAAGCCGAGGATTATCTGAACGACAAAGTTCCCGAGGCGCTGGCGGATGATGACGGTTACCAGACCCTCACCCTCGATGTCTATGAGATGCAGCGTTTCTGTTCTGAAGGCGAACTCGAGTTGGCGCCTGAAGAGGTGGCCAGGCTTTATCTGAACGAATACGTTCTGCTCATGACTCCGGAAGGCAAAACCATGCCCGGTCGCTACTATGGCGAAGGCGTGGTGCGCCGACTGCAATTGCCCGATTTCGTCAAGGCTCCCGGCGGAATTCCGATCCGGCCACGGAATCTCGAGCAGCAATTTTTTGTCGATGCTCTGATGGACGATTCCATTTCGCTCGTCACGTGTTTTGGCAAAGCCGGCACGGGCAAGACGCTGCTTTCCACAGCGTGCGCGTTGTTTCAGACAACCGATGAAAAATCGCGTTATGATGGTCTTTCGATTTCGCGCCCGGTGATTGCGCTCGGTAAGGATATTGGATTTTTGCCCGGTACGTTGGAGGAAAAGATGAAACCGTGGCTGCAACCCTACCACGACGCTCTGGAGGTCCTGATGCCGTCGAAGCCGGCGAAGGAGCCGCAGTTTGCCAGCAAGAAGACCGGCAAAAAGAAAAACAAGCACGACGATGCTGTGTCGATGATGTCCGCGCCGCAGCCGTCACACGGCGGAGGTGGCAGTCATGGCGGGCATCCGCCACTCAAGCCTTACGAGCGTTTAATCAGCAGCGGCGTGGTCGAAATTGAGGCGCTTTGCTTTATCCGGGGTCGTTCGATCGCGCGGCGTTTTTTCATCCTCGACGAAGCTCAGCAACTGACGCCGCATGAGGTGAAGACTGTAATCACTCGTATTTCCGAGAGCTCGAAACTCGTGCTGATTGGCGATCCGGCGCAGATCGATAATCCTTATGTGGATTCACGCAGCAACGGTTTGGTCTATTGCCATAACCGCATGAAGGGCCTCGCGCTCGCCGCACACGTGAAGCTGACGAAAGGAGAACGCTCCAAACTCGCTGAACTCGCGGCAGATCTTTTGTAAGACATAGCTGTGCGGAATCGGAGTGCGCGTGGATTTCGCGCTTCGACTGCTCAGTGTTTTTTTGATGCGGCGGGGGGCGCTCACCCCGCCTACAAAATAGATCGCGACAGAGGTATCCCCGCAACTTCTTCTCCTGACATAGCGACCGAAGTCAGTGGATCGCGGCAGGCTTCTGCGCGGAGTGAACTACTTCAGCAAAGAGCCGGGTCAGCTTATGCCCGATCACGGATCACTCGTCGACTTCGGCTTCCGCAGGAACGGCGGCCGGCTCGGTGTCTTCCGTTTCGTCGAGCAGGCTCGGCTCAGATTTCCGATGCGCCACCCATTCCAAGATGCCGCTGAACAAACCGGTGAACATCAGGTCGCCGAACAAGGTGTTGCGAAAGAAAAATATGGTCGGCGGATATTCCGGGTGCCCCACCGTCAGCGCCTGCCACCAGCCCGCGAGCGTTTTCGCGTAGAACGCATCGGCGGCCCACGATTGGGTGTTGGTCACGAGATAAAAAATGACCGCGCTGAGCAGTGAACCATTCAAGAGGCTCAGCCATGATTTGTTTTTTGCCACGCGGGTACCGATGAACAGGGCGGCCCCGAAACAGGCGCTGCGGAGAATGAAGCCGCTGGCAGACCAAGTGAAACCGTATTCCCGGGCGTGGAAATAATTCACGTAGAGATCCGACAACTCGAGCGCGAGGAATGAGACCGCCCAGAACCAGGGCTTGCGGAAGTAAACGGCCCCGCAAAACGCAATCGCGGTGAAAGGCGAGAGGTTGGAGAGTGACAGGTCCATGGTCGGCAGCACCCGGCAAAGGACGGCGAGAAGGATGAGAGAAATCGCAACTGGCATAACGGGAAAATACTTAGATGAAATTCGGGAAATGCACAGGATTTTCCTCACGCGTTTTATGCCTTTATTCCGTCTTAAGTTGCTCCGCTTCGCGGGCCAGCAGCCAGAGCAGGTCGGAAACGCGGTTGATATATTGCATTAGGACCGGACGCACGGTCTTACCGTGCGCGGCGAGACCGACGAGACGACGCTCGGCGCGGCGGGCAGTCGTGCGGGCGAGTTCAAGGGCGGCGGAGTGCAGTGTAGCGCCCGGCGTCGCCCAGCCGTCGAACTTGGGCTGGCGCGCTTCGATAACGGCCACGGCGTCGTCGATGACGTTGAGTTCGGCCTCGTCGAGCTTCGCGAATTTGGAATTCAAGTAACGGTCAGTATCACTCTCGGCGCAGGTGATCTCTCCCATGAGTGTGATCAATTCTTTCTGGATCCGCTCAAATGCCTCCGCGCTGGCGCCAGGTGGTCGCGTGGTTTTTGCGAACCCAATCGCCACATTCAATTCGTCGAGTGTGCCAACAGCTTCGATTTGCGGGTGGTCCTTGGCGACCCGCTGGCCAAAGAGGAGGCTGGTCGTGCCCAAATCGCCAGTTCGGGTGGCGATCGAGCGGGGGTTGCGCGGTCGGGCGTCGGACATCTCAGGTTTTTTTTGCGGCTTCGCGCGTGAGTTTCTTAAGTGCCTTTAATTCCGGATCGATCGACAAGAGGGTGTCTTTGTCCATGTGGTCGATGTAGAGAATACCGTTGAGGTGATCGGTCTCGTGTTGAATGCAGCGGGAAAGCAGGCCGGTGCAGATCAATTCATGGGCGTGGCCACTGGTGTCCTTGAATTTGACGGCGATCTTGTCGGGTCGCACCACATCGCCACGAATTTGCGGGAACGAGAGACAGCCTTCTTCGTAGACGGTTTCCTTGCCGGGGAGAATGGTGATTTCCGGGTTCACCAACACCAGCGGCATGAAAAGATCCAGCGGGGGCCGGGTTCCATTGTATTCCCAATCAAATTTATTATCCACCGGGCGAAGATCCACGACGCAGAGCTGGATTGCTTGGTCGATTTGCTGGGCGGCGAGGCCGATGCCCTCGGCGTCGTGCATGGTTTCGATCATGGCGTCCGCCAGCTTGCGCAGGGTCGCGTTGAAGGCCGTGATTTTGCTGCCTTTTTTGCGGAGAATCGGTTCGTTGAACTGAACAATTTTCAGGGACATGGGTCTCGTATTAGTCAGAGGGTATTATGCCCGCGCGTAACTGCGGCAAATAAATTTGTTTCCTTCCACTAAACTGCTATCGCTCCACCCATGCCTTCGTCCGACTCCTCTTCCGGTCCCCGTTCTGCTCTCTGGCAGTTGTGGCTGGTGCTTGGTCTGGGCTTGTTGGCGACGGCGTGGTTGATGCCGGTTAATGTGAAGTCGCTCAACACGGCGCTGCTGCGTGAAGCCGGGCGCGGCTCGCCTTCCGTCTCCCGTTTCGGTCGTGATTTGTTGGAAATCGACAAACCCGGCCCGGCCGCGCTGGTACTCGAAGCCGCACGGAAAATTGGTGATCCGGGGGCCGCATCGTTTGGTGTGAGCTACGATTCATTCGCTCAAAACCATCGCGAAATGTTGCCTTGGGGCGGATGGGATGTCGCGCTTGAACCTCTCCTGATTGGACGGAATGCCGCGGCTCCCTCTGAGTCCCAACCGGTGCTCAGATTTATGGTGACGCAGCAGGCGCGCGATAATCTTCGCCGCTATCTGGCGGTGTCGCGGTTGCCGGCAGTGCAGACGGTAATCAAGACGGGCGAGCTGACCACGACTCAGCGTTTTGTACCCGCCAATCGCCCGGGTGGTCAGCCTTTGGAGGCGGTGATTTTACTGACGGCGTATCTTTGGCAGACCGAACGCTTGTCGGCACCGCTCCAGCGCGAAGTGCGGACCCTCGCGGAAACTGCGGTGGCCTCGGGCAAGATGGGTGAACTGGAGGATTTCTATCTCGATATTCTGACACTCGGAAAACGCCTGAACTGGGTTCAGCTCTCCGAATTGCTGCGGACCACCAACAGTCTTGGGACGGTCGGGCAATTCGCGCATTTGACCCGCGTTGCTCCGGAGCATTTGCCGGTCATTTATACGGCGGCACTCATGACGAAATCCGCCGATTCCGTGGCTCATTACCTCATCGCTTTTGGCCAGCCCGGAGCGGAACATTTGCAACTGGCTATGACTTTTGGCCAGGGAGCAGTCGACCAACTCGTCCAGCGGCAGGTTCCGATCACGCGCGCGGCCGGTCCCGAGTTTGAGTTCGGTGCGGGATTTACTCTGCGCCATCCGGAGGTGGCCTTAATCGGGAAATACGCGGCATTTCTGGCCGGTATTTTTCTCTTGATGCGTTCGGTGGACACGAAGCTGTTTCGCTCAGTGGAATTTGCGTTGCGCGGGGCGTTTCCCCGGATGGGGAGCGGAGTGATCGCGGCCATCCTCACTTTTATTTTCTTTATCTTTTCCGAGCCGTTCCTGTTGAAGGCAGCTCCCGTATCCGATTATAAAATCAAGCTCACTATCCCGATCATCGGCTCCCTCTCCGCGCCGGCGGCGACCACTTCACTTACCCCCAATACTATGGACATCACGACCATCCTCTCCATCACGATCTTCGCCTGCTTGCAGGTCGGGATGTATGTTATCTGCTTGCTGAAAATCTCCGAAGTCGACCGCCAGCCGCTGGCCGCAGCCAGCAAGCTCCGGCTCGTAGAGAATGAAGAGAATCTTTTTGACGGTGGCCTCTACCTCGGCATCGCCGGCACCGCCACCGCACTGGTGCTTCAGGTGCTCCATTTTATCGACGCCAATTTGCTCGCGGCCTATTCGTCCAATCTTTTTGGCATCGTGTGCGTCGCGCTCGTCAAGATCCGCCACGTCCGTCCCTACAAGCGCAAGCTGATCCTCGAATCCGTCCAGGCCAAGGTGGCTTAATCCGCCGGCACCATGAATAAGACCCTGCTATTAATCATGTGTGATTTCATGCTGCTCAATCTGCTGGCGCTCACCCGCTGGGAGAAGGCCGAGCCGCAACACACCCAGTTGGAGACGGCCGCGCCCCGGGCCGCGGTCAACGCTCCCGCCGTCAACGCCGACATGGTGGAGCTGATGCGCATTTCCCTCGAGGATGAGAAGGCTTCGCGCGAACAACTCGCGGCCCAGCTTTCCGCCAGCCAAGGCTCCCTGTCGGAGCGGGAGAAAAATCTCGCCGCGCTGCAGCAACAAAAAGGGCAGTTGGAGAGCGCACTTTCCGCTACTCAATCGAGTGCCAAGGAACTTGAGCAGCGCTATTCTGCCACGGTGCAGGAAGCCTCGATGTCGAAAGAACAACTCGCCAAGCTGCAGCGCGAACTCGAGGAGCGCCGCGCCGAGGCCGAGCGCCAAAAATCGGAACTCGCCCGCATGGAACGGCAAAATGCCGATGCGCTGCAGAGCATTCAGAATCTTAACGTCAAGGTCCAGGTGGCGGAGCAGGAAAAAGGACTGTTGAGCAAAAATCTCACCGAGGCGAAACAGCAGGTGGAGGTCGAGCGGTTGGAGCGATTCAAGGTGCAGGAACAAACTACGCAGCTCACTCAAGGCGTCGGCCAGCTGGCGCAGAAATCCGGCGAGCTCAGCAAGGAGATCCGCGACAACCGGCCGATCAACCCCAATATTATTTTTAATGAATTTCTCACCAGCCGGGTGCAAACGAAAATGACCACCCGCCGGCCCGGCATCTTCAGTCCCACGATCAAAGAAAAGGAAACCCAGACCGTGCTCGTGAGTGACGGAAACAAGATTTACGCCTTGATGCACGTGAGCGACACGCCGTTTACGATCGGTGAAGTGCCGGTCGACTACGACCAGGTTGTCGGTACGATGGCCCATGGATCGGCCAGTGTGCCGATGCCAGAGTTGCAGTTTCTCCGACTGGATCCCCGCGTCGTGGTCGTTCCGGTGGATGCCGCGCTCGCCGCGCAATTGGGGGCTAATATTTATCAACTGGCGAAGGAGCCATTCAAGTTTCCCGATGCCGTGCTCGTGCGCGCTGATGATGGCCGCTACGGCGAAACTCCGTTTCGCATCGATGCGACCAACGCGAGCTACGTGAAACTCGACAATCGAATTTCCACACGACTGTTTGGGGAGATTGCGCCCAAGCGTGGCGACCTTGTATTTAGCAAGACCGGCGAGATCATCGGTATTATGGTAAATAGCGATTACTGCGCGGTGCTCGGAAATTTCGCCGCAGCTAATACGCTTAAGACGGGTGATAATCCCGAGCCCAAGACGAGTGGGATACTTTCTGAAGTTTACACCCGCTTGCAGCGCCTGCCGTTCAAGTATCAATAAGGCTGATTGGGCGGTCGTGAGGGTTTTCAATCGGGGGAATTGAAAACCTGATCCCGCCCGCGAGTCGCTGATTTTGTTGGATCGAGGTGTCTGCCAGCCAGCACCTCGAAGTAATTGGGTGCGCTTCACTGGGCTTGATTGCGGAGTGACGCACGGCGGTGTTTACAGCGGTGCGTTTGGCCGCCTGACTGATCCGCGTGCTTTTCGATCTGCTCAATTCAATTGGCCTGGCTAATCCATGGACCTACTTGGTCGTGTTCCTGGCCATTTCGCTGCTGATGATGTGGCGATTGGAAGCGATGTTGGCGCATGGTCTCGAGGGCACGGCGTTGGGCACCCTCATCATGCCGTATTGTTCGGGGCTCGGTAATTTAATTTTCGTTGCGATCATGATTTCACGCCACGGATCGCCGCGCGAGGTGCTGACGAATTGCTTGGTCAACAATGTCACCAACCTGACCCTTTTGCTTGGCCTGCCTGCTCTATTTTGGGGCTTGGCGGTCATTCCCGCTGCAGCCGCAGCCGGAGGCAAAGGGAAAAAGCCGGCGCGTCCGGCAAAATCGGCCAAAGGCGGCGGGACGGAGAGTCAGCTCAATCGTCTCTCGCTGTTACTCACGCTCGCGGCCGTGGTGTTTTTTACCGGCGCGGTCTGGACGCTGGGGCGCGATGGGAAACTCGATCAAACAGATGGACTGATTCTTATCGGGCTGTTCCTCTTTTGGCAGTGTTTCCAGGTGTTTGACGTGCTCAAGCACAACGTCCGCCAGCGGGTTTCTCTCGGGTTCATGTTCTACGTTGATTTGATGGTCGTACTCGCCTGCGCGTACGTGATGTACGAAACCATTGACTGGCTTGTTACCTGGTTATCGGCGCAAAAACATGGATTTGTCAGCCGGGACAATCTCGGTTGGCTGACGGGTTGGCTGATGGTGCTGCCCAACGCCATGCTAGCACTCTACTGGGGTTGGAAACGCCGCGCTGATGTCGTCTATACTTCGCAAGTAGGCGACGGCCATATTTGCATTCCACTTTGTCTCGGTCTGTTCGCTCTGGTGAAACCGTTGCCCGTGACGCCGTTTTTCCAAACCGGCCTGATTATTCTGCTCGGTTCCGCCGTGATTCACGGAGTACTGCTATTGTTAACCGGAGGCTTGCAGCGTTGGGCGGGGGCGCTGTTGGTTGGCGCGTACGGCTGGTTCGTATGGCAGGGTTTGCTGGCCTGAACCGCCCGGTGCCGACGGGATTATTTTGGTTTAAACCAGCGGGTCGTCCCGGAATTTTCCACTCAAAGCCGCAAACGGTTTTTGGGCTTCGAGCCACAGCGGACTCTGCCGAATATCCTCGATGGATTTCGCGATGTTATTGCAAAAAAGATAGCTCGCCGGTCCAAGCCGGATGCACGCGTCAAAGCCGGTGCCCGCGGCACCGGGGGCAAAGGCAAAGTCACCCACGGCCATTGGGCGCTGATCCAGTTCCGCCCGCAGGGGGAGAATGTCTTCCTTGAATTTCTTCTGGTAAGATTCCGCCCGCGGACCGTCGTACGCCAAAATGGCGTTTTGTTCTTTGGAGATTTTGACCAAAATCCATTCGTCGAAAACCGGCTTGGCATAGAGCACGGTCATACGCCCGAGGGCGAGGGTGATGGCGGAGCGGGCGTCAGCGAGATTCATGGTGGGTGAGGTGGTCGCATTTTTGCGACAAGGCACAGGGCGAGGCCAGCAGATTGTGCCAGGATCGGGGGTTTTACGGGTCGCTCACGAATGACCCTCGTGCGCCAAGAGGACTGTCCGCAGAAACATTCGTTGCGACCGGGTGCGATCAGCGCGATTTTACTGCGGTCATGGTTGTCATTTCAAAAATTGCACTGGCGTGGCTCACGTTCGCTCTTTGCTCGACCGCTGAGTTGTCGGCCGCAGAACCGGTTTGGCACCCGCTTTTCAACGGGCGCGATCTCACTGGTTGGGAAACCTTCATGACCAAACCCGATCCCTCGTGGGAGGTACCCGGTCTGCCACGCGATGCCGCTGGAAACTACCTTGAACCGATCGGAAAGAATTACGATCCGCTGAAAGTATTCGCCATCGACAGCGTGGAGGGGCGCCCGGCGATTCATGTTTCCGGCCAGGGTTTTGGGGTGATGACCACACGGGAATCATTCGGGAATTTTCACCTGCGCCTCCAAGTGAAATGGGGCGATAAGAAATGGGGCTCCAAGCTCAACTCGCCGCGCGACTGCGGGTTGCTCTATTTTGTCCACGGTGAGCCCGGCTTTGATCACGAGACTTGGCCGCGTTCCATTGAGTTTCAAATTCAGGAACACGACATGGGCGACCTGTATGCGCTTGGGGCGCAGATTACCGTAACGGCGCGCACCGTTACTGGTGCGAACGGTCGCACCTTGTACCAGTACGATCCGGTGGGGACTAAGATCCTCTTCACTCAGCGCCCGCCCGTCGGCAATCGCGCTGTGCGGCGGGAGGACGCGGAGAAGCCGAACGGCGAATGGAACACCCTTGATTTGATCTGCTTCAACAGCGACAGCATCCATATCGTGAACGGTAAGGTTGTCATGCGTCTGCATCACGCCGAACGGCTCGATGGTCCGTCCCCTGCGCCACTTACCTCGGGGAAGATTAGTCTGCAAACGGAGGGCGCGGAGGTTTTTTATCGGGACGTTGAAATCAAGCCGATCACCGCTGTGCCCGCCGAGTGGGTGGAAAAATAAAATCGCGCGAGTCCTGTCCCGAATCAGTGCTTCGTTTTGGCCGATCCGGTGGCCGTGGCGCGTAAGTCACCCTCGCCGAGTTTGCGGCGGAATAACGCGAGCGTCAGCGCGTAGCATTGGAGTGCGAGTTCGGGGTCGTAGCGGGCGCCTTCGTCACGCATGAAAGCGTGGGCGCCGTTGAATTCGTGCCAGGTGAAGTTCGTGCCGGCGGCGTTGAGGGCGGCATGGAATTTCTGGCGGCCTTCGAGTGGCACGTGCGGGTCTTGCCGGCCCCAGAGCATGAGCAATTCGCCTTTGATTTCCGGGATGCGATCGAGCGAATTGTCGTTCATGCCTTTTCCGAGTCCGCGTTTGTGGACGTCGGTCGCGTAGAAACAAGTGGCGGCGAGCACTTCCGGATTCATCGCGGCGCGGAAAGCGAGATGGCCGCCAATGCAAATGCCGACGGTGCCGAGGCGGCCGGTGCAAGCTTCGTGGGTTTTTAGAAAGGCGAGTACCGCACGAGCGTCGTCATCGTAGCCGGCCAGTTCCTTCGTGGTCTTGAGGGTGTTGCCGCGATCAGCGCCGGCTTGATCGTAGGCGAGCACGGTGCCGGCGGGTTCGAATTCGTGATAAATTTCCGGCACGGCGACGACGAATCCGTGGCCGGCGAGCATCGCGGCCGCGCGTCGGATGGGGCCGGTGACTTGAAAGATTTCCGAGTAGAGGAGCAGGCCCGGATATTTCCCCGGTGCAGTCGGGCGAAAGATATAAGTCCGCATCGGACCGGACGGCGTGGCGAGATCGACGTGCTCGTTATCTTTGATGGTCATGGAAAATAGTTAGCCACGATTGGCGGTGATAATCACGGCTGAAACACGTTCACTTTGAAGGGGTGTTGCGATGAACGGTTGGTCGTTTAGGGCAGGATGACTGTCCGGGGCGGTATTTGTTCGAGCGGTGAGTAGTCGCCGCTACGAACGTGCGGCTTTTATTCCGCTCGCCAGCAGTGTCTCGAAGTGAGGCTCGGCTTCCTCGCGGGAGACTGCGGTGACTTCGACTTTGTGGAAACCGGCATTTTTTAAAAAACCATGGAGGGCGCTTTCTTTGAAGCCCAGCCAGAGGTCACCGTAAAGGTCGTGGGCCTTTTCAAAGTTGTGCTCTTTTAAGTCGAGAACGAGGAGCTGGCCGCCGGGTTTGAGGATGCGGAAGGCCTCGTTGACGGCGGTCTGTGGATGGCTGGCGTGGTGGAGTGCTTGCGAAAGAATCGCGAGGTCCACGGAATGATCAGGCAGAGGCACGAGTTCGATGTCGCCTAATTTGTAGGTGAGATTGGCGAGGCCGTTTTTCTTGGCCAGTTCGGTGCCGACTTCGACCATGCGCGGCGAATTGTCGATGCACCAGACGCGCTCGGCGCGGTTCGCAATGAGTTGGGAGAGGAGGCCTTCGCCGGCGCCCAGATCGGCCACTGTGATAGCGGGCACGAGTCGAAGCGCGAGGTGGCCAATCGCTTCCCATGAACGGCCAGGGCAATGATTTTTCCCGAGGCGGCCGGCGATCAGGTTGAAATATTGTTCGGAAAGTTTGCGGCGTTTTTGGAGAACACGATCGAGATTGGCGCGATCTTCCGTGGATTCCGGTAGTTCGGTGACGGATTCGCAGGCGGCCTTGAGCAGAGTGAGTTGTCGAGGAGCCAGGGTCGATTTGAGGGAATAAAAAGCTTTCTTGCCCTCGCGCCGGTCGGAGACAAATCCGGCTTGGCGGAGCAGCGCCAACTGGGAAGAGATCCGCGATTGGGCCATGCCCAGGATTTCCTGGAGCTCTGCAACAGAGAGTTCTTCGGTGAGAAGCAGTGCGAGCACGCGAAGACGCGTGGAATCGGAAATGATTTTAAGGGTGTCCCAGGAAGAATTCACGGTGAAGTGCGCAAACGTGTAGATGGCGGGTGAAGCGCGTGCAATCTTAGTTCGTCGTGTGGTTGCGCAGGTTTGGGCGCGTCGGATTCCAGGTTTCACCAGCCAAGAAAAAAGCCGCGCTGGAGGCGCGGCTTGAGGAGGAGGGACGTTGGCCCGCTTAGGGCGGGCCAGGCGTTACTTTTTGCTGTCGATGTAGCGGCTGATACCGGCGATCTGGTACTCGTGGCTGGAGGTACCGATCTTGAGTTTTACGTGTTCGCCGACCTTCTTACCCATGACGGCTTGGCCGAGTGGGGTCTTGTAGGCGAGGACATGTTTGTCCGGATCGCTGTCCCACGCGCCGAGCACTGAGTAGCGGATGGCTTTGCCGTTGGCGACATCGCGAAGATCCACGATGGTTCCGACGCTGACAACATCGGTGCTGGCCTCGGAAAAATCAGTGATGCGGGCCCGGGCGAGATCGCGCTCGAGTTGCACCTTCTGGCCCATGAGGACGGACTGGTCCTGCTTGGCCATCTTGAATTCGGAGTTTTCCTTGAGGTCGCCGTGCTCGCGAGCCACCGAGATGGCTTTGGAGTTGTCGGGAATACGCTTGGAGACGATCTCTTCGTACTCGATGCGCTTGCGTTCGTAGCTCTCGCGGGAAACGAGGAACTGTTCGTCCTTCGTTTCGGCTTCGCCGGAAACGAGGCTTTGGAGCGAGGGGAAAAGTTTGATGAAACGTGCGAGCAGTGATTTCTTGGTGAGCTCTTCGAAACCTTGATTGAGGAGCAGGCTGTTCGCGAGATCGCGGGCGGTTTCGGTGTCGGCGGTCGAGAGGAGATCGGAGATCAGGTCCGGATCATCGCTCAACACTTCGCCCAAGGGAATGCGGCGGGTACCGGCCGATTGCAGTGCTTCGTAATCGATGGCGAAGAAAATTGCACCCAGCAGGCGGGGCGTGACGAGCTCGTTGAGGAGCTTGGAGAATTTCTTGGAGTGACGGTTCTTGATCACCCAGAGGAGCACCGGAGCGCGGAGATTTTGCTCGGTCTTCCAGCGCTTGAGGGCGGCGGCCAATTCGTCGGCCTGGCCGTTTTCCATGAGGAAATTAATGCACTCGGTCGTGAACTTGCCCTGCGAAGTCTTGAGGAGGGCGAAAACGATTTCGCGCCACTCGAGGGGATGCGTCTCCTTGACGAGGTCGAGGAAGCGGGATTGGAAGTGGACCGGAATTTTTTCGGCGATGGCGGTGAGGCCACGGACTTCTTTGATCAAATCCGTCTGGGTTGGCGCAACATTGGTGGCTTCGTGACCCAAGATCTTCGAGAGCTCATCGCGGACGAATGCGCCGTAGAGGCGCTCGGCGGCATCCAGCTGATTGCTGTCACGTACCGCGTCGGTGATTCCGCTCAAGACCTGAGCGAGGGATGGCTTGGACTCTTCTTTAATAGAAGCAGCGAGCAAATCTTCGGCGAGCGAGATACGGCGGCGGGCGGAGCGGGTGTTGACGAACTCCTCCATGATCTCGGTTTCGGCGGAAACGGGAACATCGCGGACGATGTAGCACTCGATTTTCTTGGCCGGCACGCTGACGCGCGGGTCTTTCACGAGCTGTTTCTTAACGTTCGAGAACCAACGTTTGAATTTATCTTCGCCGACAACCTGGGTGAGGACGATTTCGAGCTCGATGGCGCTGGCGGCCTTGTTCGGATAAGGGGAAAGGGTATCGATGACCAACTGTACGGGATCATCTTCGATCAGTTCCTTGATGCGGGCGGGTTCGCTCTCCTTGCGGGCCAAAATATGTTTGGCCGGAAGGATCTCCATGCTGGTGACGCAGAACACAGGGTCCATCGGGTGAGCCTTCTTGCCCTTAAAATCGATTATCAGCTTCTGCTCGGACTCGCTGTACGACTTGATTTGGCCAAAGCCCCAGCTGCGGTGGACGACGTAGGATCCGGGCTCCATGGTCTCCAACTTGGCTTTGGACGCCTTTAGGGCGGGGTGTTTGGCAATGATCGCGGAGATAGATTCAGAATTCATAATTGCGTAACGAGTCGGTGAACCGATTAGTAGAGGGCA
>JANYFP010000190.1 GCA_025362555.1 Verrucomicrobiota bacterium | reverse complement strand
CCGGAGACGTTGCCGTGATGACCGGTGTGACGGGCGCCGCCACGGCGTTGACGGTCGCCGTCGCGGAGCTGGAGCCGCTGCCGTTCGAGCCGGTGCAGACGAGGCAGACCGCGCCCACGGCCGCGGGCGTGTACGTGATGGACGTCGTCCCGCTGGCGACAGTCACGGCGTTGCCGGTGATGCGGCTGTGGAATTATAAGGCGGAGAATCCGCGCATTCCATCGATGGAAGAAATTGCCGCGGCCTTGCGTCTGACAGGCTGGTTAAAAGTGCAGCGTCGCGCGGGTTTGGTGCGTTTGCCGGAAGTGGGCATGGCGCTCGACTTCGGTGGCTGGGGCAAGGAATACGCCGTCGACATGGTGGCGCAAATCGCGCGCCGGCACGGCCTGACTCAGGCCTTGGTGGACTTTGGTCATGATCTTTGTGCAGTCGGTGCTGCGCCGGGGAAACCGGCCTGGCATATCGGATTGGAAGATCCGGCAGAGCCCGGTTCGTGCTGGGGCAGTGTTGCGGTCAGCGATTGTGCGGTGGCTTCTTCAGGTGATTATTTGCGGACGTTCACGCTTAACGGCCGACGGTTCGGGCACATTGTTGACCCGCGCACGGGCTGGCCGGTGCTAAACGGCTGTCATCAGGTGACGGTCATCGCGCGCGGTTGTCTGCAGGCGGGCGTGTTATCCACAGCGGCTTTTATTCTCGGGGCTGAAAAGGGCCGGATCATGGTTGATGAAACCATGGGGGCGGAGGCGTGTTTCGTGACTGAAACAGCCAAGCATCAAACGAAGGGATTTTTTAATTATGTCGTCACTTACTAAAAAAACTTACGACTGGCTGGCGGCGATGTTCGTCACCGTTTCACTGGCCACGGCCGAGGTAAAAGTCGGCGCGCCCTTTCCCGACCTCGCCGGATTTGGCCTCGAAGGAACCCTGCCCGAGCGGGCGGGCAAAGTGGTGTTGGTTGATTTTTGGGCCACGTGGTGCGGTCCGTGCAAAGCGTCTTTTCCGGCGTACACCACTTTGCAGCGGGAGCTGGAGGAACGCGGCTTCACGATCATCGCGGTGAGCGTGGATAAACAGCAAGGCGTGTACGGCGACTTCGTGAAGAAATTTTCGCCAGCGTTTCCCACCGTGCGCGATGGCGGGCAGAAGCTGGTGGCGGAGGTTAAGGTTCCCGGCATGCCGACGAGTTACCTGATTGATCGCCACGGGATTTTGCGGTCGGTGCACTCGGGTTTCCATGGCGACGCGACCACGCGGGAATTACGGGATGAAATCGTTAAGCTCCTGGAGGAAAAATCATGAAACGAATTTTATGCCTGATCGGTGCACTCGGTTTGGTGGCTTCACTTTTCAGCGGGTGCACCACGGTGCAGCCGTGGGAACGCGCCGCCCTGGCCGACTACAAAATGCGCCCTGACCGTGATCCTCTCTCGGGGGCCATGTCTGAACACATCTATTTCTCTCGTGAAGCCTCGTCCGGTGGACGCGGCGTTGGTGGCAGCGGCTGCGGCTGCAATTAATTCGGTCTCCGACCGAATGTTTTTAACAGGTCTTTTAACCAAGGCAGAGCTATGCACTTTAATCCGCGGGTTTCCCGTCTTCGTCGATTCCATGCCCCGTTGGGCATGTTGCTGGTTTTACTTCAACGCACGCCCGTGCTTCGGGTGGTTTTGCCTGGAGCAGAATTCGCGTTGAGTAGCACGGTTGGTCAGGTTTTGAAGTGCGCGTTTGGTCTCGCCGCGATGGGTACTTACAATTCTCTCGCTGGCGCGACCACCTTCACGGTGATTTCCGCCGCCGGTACGGCGACGGGAGGAGCCAAGTCCACTTTTCAAATCGCGGGCACCGTGGGCACGCCGATCAACGCGACCAATGGCGTGACGTTTTCCGTCTCAGGGGCGCCGGGTACGCCAAAGTCATTCGGTGTGACCGACAATGCGGCCGGGACAAACTATAGTAGTACTCTGCCGCCTGGTTTAGATGTGAATCCCGTGACGGGCACCACGGCCGGAGGTGCGCCTTATTACAACACAAATTTGAAATTGAGCATCAAGGGTACTCCGACGACGGCCGGCACTTATACGGTGCGATTGTGGGCCTCCGATTCCACTGCGATCGCGGGTGGGAATTCAGCTTACGTTATCGCGACCTTCACGATCGCCGGAGGTGCGGGCGGAGGTAATGTTGCCCCGTCGATTACGACGCAGCCCGCGAGTCAGACCGTGACGAGTGGCGGTTCCGTTTCGTTTACGGTGGCGGCCAGCGGTACTCCGACCCCGACCTATCAATGGCAGAAGGG
>JANYFP010000039.1 GCA_025362555.1 Verrucomicrobiota bacterium | reverse complement strand
CGCGAAGATGGTATGGCGCTATTGACTGTACTCTCATCCGATTGGACCAACTTCGGCCGGAAAAACCGGCGCTCGTTCTGGCTGTCGGCGGTGTTCGCGTCTTTCCTGTTTACGACCAAAAGCTGGGGACAGGCGGAGCCTCGCGAGTACGAGGTCAAAGCGGTTTTCATTTTCAATTTCGCTCAGTTTGTCGAGTGGCCATCGAAAGCTTTTGCGGATGAAAATGCCCCGTTGGTTATCGGGGTGCTGGGAGAAAATCCGTTCGGTCCGGCATTGGAAGAAGTCGTACGCGGCGAGCAGATCGGCCGGCGGAAATTGGTTGTCCGTTACTACCGCCGGATCCAGGAAGTTGATGCCTGCCACATTTTGTTCATCAGCAAGTCGGAGTCAGCTTGGTTGGAGTCGGTCATCGCAGAGCTGGCCGGCCGCAATATTCTTACCGTCAGCGATGCCGAGGACGCCGCCAAACGCGGAGTCATAATCCGTTTCTTCCGGGAGAAGAAAAAAATCAGATTACGGATTAACGAAGAGGCCGCGACGCTCGCCGGACTGAAGATCAGCTCGAAGTTGCTGCGCTCCGTACCGATTGTAACCACACGGAAGGAGTAACCATGGCACTCCAGAATCTTCCCATCCGGCGCAAATTGATTCTGATCATTGTGTTGACTAGTGCGATTGTGATGTTGCTCGCGCGCGGCGCCTTTTTTACCTACGAGTTTCTGACGTTTCGCCGGGCGATCGTTCGGCATCTTTCGACTTTGGGTGAAATTGTCGCGACGAACAGCACCGCAGCACTTGCGTTTGACAACGAGGAGGACGCCAAGGCCATTCTTTCCGCATTAAAGGCTGAGCCGCATTTGGTGGCCTGTGCCATTTATGACCGGCAAGGCCGGCTCTATGTCCATTATCCTGCGGAACTCTCAGCGGCCGGGGTTCCGGTTGTCCCCGGTGCTGATGGCTATCAATTCGCCAATTCCTATTTGGTCGGATTCCAGCCGATCGTTCAAAAAGACCGCCGACTCGGTACCCTTTTTCTCAAGCTCGATACTGGAGTTATTATCCGGGAATGGCTCACTGTGTCTTTGCAGATCGGCTTGATCGTATTAGCAGTGGCGCTCCTGGTGGCTTATCTGCTTTCCCGATCGCTGCAGAAGCAGGTTTCCCAACCGATTCTTACTTTGGCCGAGACCGCCCGGGTAATTTCAGAACGACGCGACTACTCGGTCCGCGCTGTCAAACTGGGTGAGGACGAATTGGGTTATTTAACGGAAGCATTCAACCAGATGCTGACTGAGATTGAAAAACTTAACCAAGATTTGGAACGTCGCGTGATTGATCGGACCACCCAGCTCGAAGCAGCTAACGTCAAACTTTCCCGCAGTCGCGCCGTTTTTAAAAATATTTTTGAGTCTCTGCCGGGCTCCTACTTGGTGCTGACACCCGAGTTGGAAATCGTCACCGCCAGCGACGCCTACCTCACTGGTACGATGACAAAACGGGCCGACCTGGTTGGTCGCGACTTCTTCGAGGTTTTTCCGGATAATCCCGATGATCTCGACGCCAACGGCACTTCGAATTTACGCGCGTCACTTGATCGGGTAAGAAAAACAGCTATGGTCGATATCATGCCGATTCAGAAGTACGACATCCGCCGGCCCGATGGGAGGTTTGAGGAGCGCTACTGGAGCCCGGTGAATTCGCCGTTGTTGGGGGTGGACCGGCAGGTGGAATATCTGATTCACCGGGTCGAAGATGTCACCGAATTTGTCCGGCAGAAATCGATCCAGGCAAGTGATCCGGCTGAATTGAGAAACCGGATGCAGCAGATGGAAGCTGAGGTATTCCAGAGCTCGCAAAAAGTGCTGGCGACCAATCAGCAATTGCGTGCGGCCAACGCAGAGCTTGAGGCCTTTTCCTATTCCGTCTCGCACGATTTGCGCGCCCCATTGCGGCACATCGATGGCTTTGCGGGGTTGCTCGCGAAGAGCGATGGAGCAAATCTTTCCGAAAAAGGACATCGTCATCTGTCGCATATTTCGGATTCGGCCAAACAAATGGGGGCTTTGGTGGATGATCTGCTGGTTTTCTCGCGGATGGGACGCACCGAAATGAACCTTGCCCCGGTGAATCTGCAGCAGCTGGTGGGCGAGACGATTCAAACTTTGCAGGGCGACGAAGTATCGGGAAGAGTTATCCGTTGGCAGACGGGGGTTCTGCCGATGGTGCAGGGTGACGGGCCCATGCTGCGTCAAGTCATCGTTAATCTTCTCGCCAATGCGGTGAAATATACACGTCCGCGCAATCCGGCGGAAATTGAAGTGGGCTGTATGGCTGGAGAGGCAGATGAGATGGTGATCTTCGTGCGGGACAATGGCGTGGGCTTTGAGATGCAGTATGCGAAAAAACTTTTTGGCGTATTTCAACGGCTGCATCGGGCGGAGGAGTTTGAGGGGACCGGCATCGGATTGGCCAATGTCCGGCGGATTGTATCGCGGCATGGCGGCCGGACTTGGGCAGAGAGTGTCGCCGGCGCGGGTGCGACTTTTTATTTTTCATTACCGAAACCGCTCCTGACAAAAACATGAAGACACTGCGACGCATCATGCTGGTTGAAGATAATCTCAACGATATCGATCTGATGTTGGCGGCTCTGGAGGAGCACAACCTTGCCAATGAGATTATTGTGGCACGGGACGGGGTGGAGGCGCTCGATTACCTATACCGGCGGGGAAAATTCACCGGCCGCGAGGACAGTCTTCCGGCGGTTATTCTGCTTGATATCAAGATGCCAAAAGTGGGCGGCTTGGAAGTTTTGCAGCAGATGAAATCTGATCCATTGCTGAAAAATCTTCCGGTCGTCATGTTGACTTCGTCGCGCGAGGAACCGGATCTCGCGGCGAGCTACGCCTTGGGGGCCAACGCTTATGTGGTGAAGCCGGTAGATTTTAAGCAATTCGTCGAGGCGGTGAAGCAGGTCGGCGTTTTTTGGGCCATTATCAACGAACCGCCGCCGAAAAAACATTAAGCTGAAGTATTACCATGATGTCTAATATTCCGTTTCTACCGGGTTTGCGGTTCCTTCATCTGGAGGATAATCCGGCCGATGCTGAACTGATCAGCGCCCAACTGCTGGAGGAGTGGCCGGATTGCAAAATCCGGCGGGTGGCGACGCGCGAGGAATTTATCGCTGCGCTGAAGCAGGAAGAATATGATATTATATTATCTGATTTTTCCCTGCCTTCATTCAATGGTATGGAGGCCCTTGATCTCGCGCTCAAACGGAGTTCATCCACCCCTTTTCTATTCCTTTCCGGTACGATCGGTGAAGATAACGCGGTGGAAGCGCTTCACCGCGGTGCCGTCGATTACCTGATCAAGGATCGTCCGGCGCGCCTGATTCCCGCGATCCGGACGGCGTTGGAGCAACGACGCGAACATCAGCTCCGCCGGCAGGTGGAACAGCATTTGCACGAGCAAGCCGAGGTGCTCGACAAAGCGAGGGATGCGATTTGCGTCACGAATCTAGAGGGGCGAGTGACGTATTGGAATC
>JANYFP010000369.1 GCA_025362555.1 Verrucomicrobiota bacterium | reverse complement strand
CCGGTAACCCACCCACGCCAGCCACGCGCCTGTCACCGCCGACACCGTCCAATGCACATTATCGAGCAGCACCTGCATCGACGGCGAAACTCCGCCACGACTGATCGCGAAAGCCGCCACGGCTATCACTACCGCCACACCCAGCACCCCGTGGACTCGCCGCCACGGCACTTGACCGGAAACGAAAGAATCGTTGGCCATCGCTTGTTCAGACCCTAACAGGAAGAATATAAAACGACATTTGCACGGTCGCTTTATCGCGATGAATCGTCGCTGGGGCGAGCCACAATCCGCCGATGCCCTCGATTTTACCACCCCGCGGCCTCACCCCATAGACTCCTGCTGAGAACAGTTGTCGTGGCCGCCACAAGCCCGCGCCAGTGAATCACCCGGCCGCCTCCATCCCACCACTGGCATAAGACCCATTCCATGGAAAATAGCCTTCCCCTGTTCGCCGGGGTAATCTTAGCTCACTCTTTCAACTCCAAGCCCTAGTCGCTGAATTTCTCTGCCATGACCTCCGCTCAAATCCGCCAGTCGTTCCTCGATTTCTTCGCCTCGAAGCAGCACGCCATCGTGCCGTCATCCTCCCTGATGCCGACGGCCCCCAATTTGCTGTTCACGAACGCCGGTATGAACCAGTTCGTGCCGTATTTCCTCGGCGATCAAACCGCTCCCTGGAAACGCGTGGCCGATACCCAGAAATGCATCCGCGCCGGTGGCAAACACAACGACCTCGAGGACGTCGGCTTCGATACGTATCACCACACGATGTTCGAAATGTTAGGCAATTGGTCATTCGGCGATTATTTCAAAAAAGAATCCATTCAATGGGGCTGGGAACTCCTCACTAAAGTCTGGGGCATTCCCGCCAAACGACTGTTCGCCACCGTCTATTCACCCGATAAATCCAAGGGCGACCCAGCCGACTTCGACCACGAAGCACACGCCATCTGGGCCGAGATTTTCAAAGCCGCCGGACTCGATCCCGCCGTCCACATCGTCAATGGCAACAAGAAGGATAATTTCTGGATGATGGGCGACACCGGCCCCTGCGGTCCGTGCTCGGAAATCCATTTCAACCTCCTCCCTTCCGACGACGAAGCCGCCGGCCGCGCCGGCGTCAACCAGAGCAGCCCGCGCTGCATCGAAATCTGGAACCACGTCTTCATTCAATTCAACGCGAATGCTGACGGCACCTTCGTCCCGCTCGCCGCCAAACACGTTGACACCGGCATGGGTTTCGAGCGCGTCGCCGGCATTCACGCGACGACGAACGGCTTCAAGGATTTCTCCGGGGAACCGTCGAACTACAACGCCGACGTCTTTAAACCGACCTTCGACAAACTCGCCGAACTCTCCGGAAAGACCTACACGAAGACCGTCCCAACGAAGCGCGACGGTTTGTCGGAACAAGTTCAGATCGACATCGCCTTCCGCGTCCTCGCCGACCACGCCCGTTGCGTTTCATGCGCGATCGCCGACGGCATTCTGCCCGGCAACGAAGGCCGCAATTATGTCATCCGCCGCATTCTCCGCCGCGGGATCATGTACGGTCGCAAATCGATGGGCCTGAAGATCGGTGATTTCACCGCACTCGTCGGCCCCGTCGTCGAATCGCTCGGCGATGTTTTCCCAGAACTCAAAACGCAACGCGTCATGGTTGAGCGCGCGATTCGCGCGGAAGAAGAATCGTTTGGAAAGACGCTAGATAGAGGAATGGATTTATTTGATCAATCATTCTTCAATACTCTTTATAAAGTTTTAATGCCCGTATTGTTGAAAACGGAAAAGGGATTCGCCGTTTTTTATAAAAACCACAAGGGCCTGTCCGTTGGCACAAAGCCCTTCGATCTGCAAATCAACCTAGAAGAAGACTACACAAATACATTCACGAATCTCGGTCTCGAAGTGCCGAAATTCCCGGGAAAAGCGACATTCGAACTCTACGACACCTACGGCTTCCCACTCGATATGACCCAAGTGCTCGCCACCGAGCGCGGTCTCACCGTGGACGAAAAAGGCTTCGATAAACTGATGGAAGAGCAGCGCGAGCGCGGCCGCGCTGCGCGCAAGACTGACATCATTGTCGCTTCCACCGAAGGCGACACCGTCGCCGAAGCGACCAAGTTCGTCGGCTACGACATCAACGGCACTTCCGCCACCCACGCCACACTCGTGGACGTCGTGAAGACGGAAAAGGACACGTACCTCGTGTTCGACCAAACACCATTCTACGCTGAAATGGGCGGCCAAGTCGGCGATACCGGCCACGCCCTCATCAACGGCGTCAAGGTCGACTTCACCGACTGCGTGAAGGACAAATCCGGCCGTCATCTCCACAAAGTTTCCGGTGCTCTCAACCCTCAACTCTCCGCGCTCAACTCCACGGCAGTCCTCGCAGTCGACTTCCATCGCCGCCGCGCCATCGCGCGCCAGCACACCTCCGCGCATTTGCTGAACTGGGCACTGCGCAAAATGCTGGGCACGCACGTTCGCCAATTCGGTACGCACAAAACACCCGATCGCCTGCGTTTCGACTTCACGCACTTCGAGGCGCTCACGGCCGCGCAAATCAAGGAATGTGAGCAGCTCATCAATGAGAAGGTCATCGACAACGCACCGGTCTTTTACGCCGACGTATTGCACGCCGATGTTTCCAGTCGCACTGACATCCTACAATTCTTCGGCGACAAATACGGCAAGGATGTCCGCGTCGTCCAAATCGGCGGCGAATCGCAAAACGGTAAAGCGAAACTCGACGGTTATTCGATGGAACTCTGCGGCGGCACGCACGTGTCGACCACGGGTGAAATTGGCTTGATCAAAATCGTCGCTGAGATGGCCATCGCCGCCGGCACGCGTCGCATCGAAGCCGTCGCCGGCCAAGCCGCGCTGGACTTCGTCGCCCACGAGGAAGCCGCGCTTAAAGCCGTCAACGCCCGCCTGAACGCCGGGGCTCACGACGTCGCACAAAAACTCGAACATCTCCTCGATCATCAAAAAGCACTCGAACAAAAACTAAAAGCTTTCGAAGCCAAAGCTTCCGCCGCTCTCGCCAGCGAACTCGCGGCCACCGCCGTGAGCAAAGACGGACTCAATTGGATCTCAACGGTTGTCACGACCGACTCACCCGAAGCACTTCGGTCGCTCGGCAGTCAGGTCTTGAACAAAATCGGCGACGGCGTCGTGCAACTCGGCGCGATCTTCGACGGCAAAGTCAGCGTCGTCGCGTTCTGCTCGCCTGCGGCCATTAAGGCCGGTCATCAGGCGGGCAAGTTGATCAGTGCACTCACGTCCAAGCTCGGCGGCAAAGGCGGCGGCAAACCCGACTTCGCAATGGGCGGCGGCGGCGACGCGGCAAAGCTTCCCGAAGTTCTGAAGCTGTAGGAGGGGCTTTATGCCCCGATCTTTCCGAACCGTCGGGACGGAAAGATTCTCAGCAAATTAATCATGGCCGCCGACGCTCAACCTGCGCTCAAGGAAATGTTCGATGCGGCCCGCTACCGGCAAATCGCCGGTTTACTGGCTGACGTCCATCCGGGCTTTGACCGAAAGCATTTCCTCGCCATCGCCACCCGAGGACTTGACGAGCTCACGTTGCTGCAGCGAGTGCGGCGCACGACGGAGGCGTGTCACACCACCTTACCGCAGGATTATCTGCCAGCCGTTTCGATCCTGAAAAAGCTGGCTCCACAATTGAACCACGGCTTCGTCAGTATTTTCCTGTCGGATTTCGTCGGACAATACGGGCACAATAATTTTCAAGCTTCGATGGAAGCGCTGAGTTATTTCACCCGCTTCGGTTCCTCCGAATTCGCGATCAGGGAATTTCTCCGGCGGGACTTGGCGCGCACGCTGCGAGTAATGGAAATGTGGTCGCGCGAGCCCGACGAGCACGTCCGCCGACTCGCGAGCGAGGGCTGCCGTCCCCGCTTGCCGTGGTCGTTTCAGTTAACGGAGCTCATCGCCGATCCGTCGCCCGTCGCGCCCATTCTCGAAAATCTCCGCGCTGATTCCAGCCTCTACGTCCGCAAGTCCGTCGCCAATCACCTCAATGATATTTCCAAAGATCACCCCGACTGGATGCTTAATCGTTTGGCCTCTTGGGCTCTCGCGCAGCCGCACACCCAGTGGATCGCAAAACGGGCCGCGCGCAGTCTGATCAAAGCCGGCCACCCGCGCGCCTTTCGATTATTCGGCTTCACCGAAAAAACTGCGGTACAGCTCAGCGCCTTTTCGCTCGCACCAGCGTCACTAAAAATTGGCAGCGGACTAACGCTGAGATTTCGCCTCAGGTCCACTGCGGAGCGGCCGCAAAAAATCGCGGTGGACTACATTGTGCACTATCAAAAGAAATCAGGAAAATTGTCGCCCAAAGTTTTTAAACTCAAGGAAACCACGCTCGCCGCCGGCGCTATTTTCGCGTTCAGCAAACACCAGCGGATCACTGATTTCACCACGAGAAAGCACTATCCTGGACGACATGAAATTGAAATCATGGTCAACGGAACTGTCCTGGCAAAAAAGAGTTTTACGTTAGCGCGGTGAATATCTTTCCCGAGGTCCACTCTTGGCTTTTCGAGCAATTTGTGCTCTAGTCATTCCATCATGGAAAGGAAATCCATCGTCGCCGAGATCTGTGACCAAGCGGATGATTTTTTGGAAGGCGTAGCGAAGCGCGAAGACGCCAAAGCCGGGATTGCAGAATGGCTCACCATCCATCGCCCGGGCCTTTCGCCCGATGAAAAAAAAGTGATCATCAAGGAAGCGCTCTCGATTCTCGAAGAGGAGGAATTCTTCTCTGCCGCCGCGGGTGCGGACGATGACGACCTTGGCGATTTGCCGATCTCGATGGAATAAGCGAGGGAGTGTGCTGGCTAATTTTTCTTGGGATTGTCGGAGGCGAAATTTGCCTGTTCCATAATTCCGTTTTCACTAGCCGGCATGTTCTCCTTCAAAACGCCCGATCTGACCCAATACCCACCTCGCAGCCCGCGGATTCGCCTCGGGGGGTATGTCGCTCTCGCCCGCATTCTGGACAAAGCCCGCGCCCACCTCGCAGGCACGACGGGCGAGTACCAATGGAATAACCCGCTCGACCAGCGCTTCCTGGCCTTCACCGGGCTGTCGGCTGAGACTTTTTTGGCCGCTGTCCAAACCGGCCGCACGGACAGTGCGATGTTGGAGTGGATCGCCGCCGCGCAGAAAACTCCGCGTCAAGCGTGGGAAATTGCCGCATGGTCCCATTGGTTGGAAAATCTCGCGCCCGGCGATGCGAAACGTCACGGAATCTTCGCGACGGAAATCACGCGCCACTGTCCCAATCGCGATGACATCCGGACCCTTTTTGAGCGACTTGACTTGGACGACTACGTCACCTTCGGCGGCGCAGCCTGACGCGGAAGGTTCGCTACAGAATACACTGATCCACAGAAAAAATCCGAGTAGAGAACCGGTTGGCTTGAAAATGGGTGCCTCCCTGTTTTCGATGGGCGAGAGCAAAACGAGCTTCTGGCAGAACCCAAGCCAGAGGAGGTTACCGCTAATAAGTTTCGCCAATAGGAGAAAACTTTAGAATACCCCTTCGACTAATCGTCTCCGGTTTAGGTTCCGGGGAGTCTGTTGATCGCAGACTGAGATGTTCTGCCTGCGATTAGCAGGCCCCAGAAGCCCATGGCGGAGAGGATTAGGCGAAGCCGCACTTTCAAAGATTCATCCCTTGATGAATCCAATTAGCGGTTACAATCTTCGGTTTCTGATTCTGTTTTGTGAGGCTGCCACTGGAAGTAGCGAGGAACCTGAAAATGCATCCGGTCAAATCGGTGCGGGCCAATTGCGCTCGACATCGGTTGTCCTAATACCGATCGCTCAAGCTTCTGCGCTTTACCCCCAAGTTCTCCAAGACCGCGAAGGACGATCCTGCGATGCGAGATTGCTCTGCGTGCTTTGCGACCTTCGTGTAAAAGCATTGGACGTTTGGTATTTGCCCTCACCAGCTCGCGACTCCATTCGGTGTCTTCGGTGTTTTGTGTGGTTAAAATTTCGAGATTTGCCCAGCGCCGGACTAACACGTGATCCGACGGCAGAAATGTCAGCCACCGGTCCAACCGTCCTAAAATCGCCTGATTAATCGATTTCCAATCGTCGTCCTAAGCTGACTGCGCCCTCGACACAAAAACCGATTCGTTCGTAGAACGCGATGACGCCGGGATTGTCCGCGCGGACTTGTAGATTAATTTTTGGACACCCCGCCGCGCGCAACTGTTGCTCCGCCACCGCCATCAACGCACGCCCATATCCTGCCCGACGATGATCCGGTGCGACGGCGAGATAATTTATCCAACCGCGATGCCCCTCATAGCCCGCCATGATCGAGCCGACGATCTCGCCATCTCCTGATTCGGCCACGAGGAACCACTCGGGATTCACCCGAAGTTTGCGCGCGATGTCCTTGCGCGGATCGTTCTGCGGACGGATCAACTCGCACGCATCCCAGAGCGCAATGAGCGCGTCTTCGTCAGCGGCGCGGTACTCGCGAATCGTCAGGGCCGGACTTTCTTTCATCGCGAATAATTCAGAGCATGCCGGGCAACGTCGGCCAGCAAGTTCCAAGCAATGGAACTCCGATTGAGCGGAGAATCTGCGCAGCTGAAATCTCCGCTTTTTACTTGTGATCCCACGGAAGTTTGACCTGCAATTTTTGATATTTCCAAATGCGCACCACGTCGAACATTTTGCCTGGGTTCAGAATCCCACGCGGATCGAGCGCCTGCTTCACCGCTTGCATGGCTTTCACTTGGGCCGGGCGATGTTGAATGCGTAGGAACGGCGTCTTCGCGAGCCCGATGCCGTGTTCGCCGGAAATCGCACCGCCCAATGACACGACTGTCACCATCAGCAATTGCACCGCCTTTTCCGCCGCGCGAGTCTCGCTCGGATTACCCCGGTGATACATGATATTCACGTGCAGATTTCCATCAGCCAGATGACCGAAAGTCGGCACATGCAATTTCGAAGTGCGCTTCAAACGAGTGAGAAACCGCGCAAATTTTTCGTAGTTGCGCATCGGCACAACGATATCCTCGTTCAACTTGGCGTCACCGAGTTCGAACATCGCGCCCGAACATTTGCGTCGGACCGCCCAGAGTTCCTCAGCCTCGTCGCGGTCTCGCGCTTCTTTACTGGCCAGCGCCTCCGCTTGCGCCCAGGCCAGCACGGGAATTTTTAATTCCGCGATCTCACTCACGCCGCCCGCAAACTCCAGCAAAATGACCGCGCGTCCCGCCTGGCCCGGGAACACGGATTTTCCGGTCGCCCGCTCGGCACAGACCACACTCTCACGATCCAGAAATTCACAAATCGCCGGCTGCACCCGTGCCCGAAACAACACCCGCGCCGCTTTGAGTGCCGCCACCTCATCCTTGAAGGCCGTGAGCAAAGTCCAACGTGTGGCCGGCTGCGGAATGAGCTTGAGCACCGCCCCCGTGACGATCCCGAGCATGCCCTCGCTGCCGATCCACAGATCACGTAAATTAAATCCGGCCGAAAATTTCTTCGTCGCCGTCCCCCACTCCACGTATTCGCCCGTCGGCAAAAACCCGCGCAACGCGATGACGAAGTCGCGCGTCACGCCGTATTTTCCACCATGCATGCCACCGGCATTGCAGGCGATGTTACCGCCGATCGTGCAGTATTCCTTGGACGACGGATCGGGCGGATAAAACCACCCTTTGGCCGCCGCCGCGTTCTGCACGGCCGCGTTGGTCGCACCGGCATCCACGTGAGCCATGCCGGCGTCGGCGTCGATCCGCACGCGTTTGAGACGCCGCATATCAATCACCCAACCGCCCTGCACCGGTGCGGCAGCACCCGTCAAAGTTGTGCCACGACCGCGAACCGTCACGGGCACACGATGCACGTTGGCCAATTCAAGGACTGCTCCGATATCTTTTTCAACCTGCGGCGTGATCACCGCCTCCGGAAGAAAAGAAATTTTGCTGCTGTCAAATGACGCCGCCCAGCGGCCATCAGGCGAGACATCAACTTTTGCGCCGAGACGGCGCTTCAGGGCAGCAGTGGCTTTGACGTGTAATTTCATCGAAGAAAGCACCAACAAAGCCACCTGGCCACCAAGGGCAATCCTGCATGATAAAATTGCGCCGATTCCACGTTCAACCTCCGCCGGACGAAACCGAAATGCTTCAGCATTCCATTCGACAGCAGGCTTGAATAACGCCAAGCAGATAGCTCTTCACCCTATGAATATCACGGCTGCTTTCGTCCTCGGTTTCACGCTCACCACCACCGCGATCCTGCAAGGCGCGCCGGATCCAAACTGGCTCGACCATGATCGCGATCGTCCGCTCCCGCCGGTGGTGACCCCGAGCACGCCCGGTTCGCAGGAGCAACCGGGACGGCCCCCCTCCGATGCCATCGTGCTATTCGACGGCAAAGATCTTTCCCCGTGGGTGGCGATGGATGGCAGCGCCACAAAGTGGGTCGTGAAAGACGGAGCACTCGAATGTGTTCCCGGCAGCGGCTACGTCCGCACGCTCCAATCTTTTGGTGATTGCCAGCTCCACGTCGAATGGGCGGCGCCGAACCCGCCCCATGGCGATAGCCAAGGCCGCGGCAATAGCGGAGTGTTTTTTGGTTTTGGCCGCTATGAAATCCAAGTGCTGGATTCCTATCAGAACAAAACCTACGCGGACGGATCGGCGGCTTCGATTTACGGACAATACCCCGCGCTCGTGAACGCCTGTCTTCCCCCGGGCCAATGGCAGACCTACGATATCGTCTGGACCTCGCCCCGCTTCGACGCCGAAGGCCTGCTGCTGGCCAAAGCCCGCCTCACAATTTTCCACAATGGCGTGCTGGTGCAGAACAATGTTGAGCTGACCGGGCCCGTACCGTGGATCGGGCGGCCTCCTTACAAAGCTCATCCGGAAAGGTTGCCCATCGCCCTGCAGGATCACGGCAACCCCGTTCGCTACCGCAATATATGGGTGCGGGAACTGGGCAACAACCGTCATAAGGAATTCATGCTGCCTGACGCACTCCTCGAAACCTATGTCGGCGACTACGGTCCACCCGCCCAATGGAACAGCGTCAAGATCCACCGCCTGCCCGACGGATTGCTCTATCTCTCGCTCGGCGGCGCGGAACTCGTGCTCCACGCCGAGTCGCCGACCAAATTCTACGCGTTGACGACGGATGTATTGTGCACCTTCGATTTCTCCGGTCCGACGAAAACGATCATCATCAAGGTGGGAGACGACGAAGCGCGCCGGATGGATCGCACCACCCAGTAAGCATTCCGAGTGGCGGAATTCATCGCCAAGTGAACCGGAAATAGTCGATCCCGAGCCTAAACTGTCTCTGCGAATTAATCTAAATTCCGCAGTCAATTAACCGCTAATTTCCGCTAATCGACGCTAATGCAGGCAATACTTGGCTTTCGTTCAGGGAGTTTTGTTCACCGATCAGGTGAACCACTTTTTGCTCCAGTTCTTTTTTAATTTCTTGATGAGCGTCAATGAGTGTAGATGAGCGGTTTCTCATCTGAATTTTCTAGGATTAATCCGTCGTGTAGCGGCAGGCCTTTTGCCGGGCGACGGCCCGGACAAATACCGGGTTTGCTCCAGTAAACAACGGTACGTGCCTACCGGCTCCGGAGCGCGCGCAAGTGGCAGATGTCGCATTCGCTCGATAATGCTGGCCTTCGTATTATTGCTGGCGCGCCCTCGCCCCAACCCGCCCGGCTTGCCGAGCCATAGTCGCAGACGACGGCTGGTTCGAGGGCGGGAATCCAGAAGCGCCTTGAGGTCAAGGCGCTCCACCTACGGATTGCGAATTACAATCACGCCAGTAGTTCAACTGAATGAATGCGGTTAAGCTCACGCTGAATCCCTCCGCGCGGTAGGGCGGGGCCTTACTTGTTGTCTCCACGGAATTTCCGGGCCGTGCCACAGCCAATCGCGTTAAGCCCCCCGTACAATTGAAGTAAACCACCGGCCAATCGTGACGATAATGAAACATTCTAGTGCTTTCCCCATGAATTGCCCCGAGCCCCCTAACTCCATCGTTCGGGAAAAAAATAACCGTATTCTGATTATCGATGATAATCAGGCGATCCACGCGGACATTCGCAAAATCCTGTGCCCCGTCGTCAGTGACGCGGCCGTCGAGCTCGATGCCCTTGAGGCCGAATTACTCGGGACCACTTCCGATGCACCCTCTCGCCCGGCCACGGCTTTTGTTTTGGAGTCCGCTTATCAAGGCCGCGACGGTCTCGTTCTGGTCGAAAAAGCTGCCGCAGAAAACCGACCGTACGCCCTCGCCTTTGTCGATGTGCGTATGCCGCCTGGTTGGGATGGCGTTGAAACCACGCTGGAACTTTGGAAGGTCGCGCCCGATCTGCAAATCGTCATCTGCACCGCGTATTCGGATTATTCCTGGGACGACATGCTCGCAAAAATCGGCGGCAGTGATCGCCTTGTCATTTTAAAAAAACCGTTCGACACAATCGAAGTGTTGCAGCTCGCAAATTCGCTGAGTGAGAAATGGAATCTGCTCCGCGAGACGAAAGCCCACGCCGAACAACTGGAACGTCGCGTGCACGAGCGCACCGCCGCACTCGAAACCGCCAATGCCAGCCTCCATCAGGAAATCGCCCGCCGGACCGAGGTCGAAGCCGCGTTAAAACTGGCCAAGGAAACCGCCGAAACCGCCGACCGCGCGAAGAGCTCTTTTCTGGCCAACATGAGCCACGAAATCCGCACGCCGATGAACGGCGTCATCGGCATGGCCACCCTGCTCCTCGACACCCCGCTCAACAGCGAACAGCGCGACCTGGTCTCCACCCTGACGCTGAGCAGCGAAGGCTTGCTGACGATCATCAATGACATTCTGGATTTTTCGAAAATCGAAGCCGGCCACATGACACTGGAAGCGGTGGACTTCAATCTCGCCGAACAACTGCAATTCCCGATCGACCTGCAAGCGGAAGTCGCCGCGAAAAAAGGCGTGGAATTGATTCTCAACGTCGACCCGGCCGTGCCGGAAAATCTGTGCGGCGATTCTCTTCGGCTGCGCCAAATCATTATCAATCTCCTCGGCAACGCCGTGAAATTCACGGCCACCGGCGAAGTCCGGATTAACGTCGGCCTCGTGACTGATCACACCGACCGCGTGCTTTTGCGTTTTGAAATTCAAGACACCGGCATCGGCATTTCGCCCGCCGTTCAGGCGTCGTTGTTTCTTCCCTTCGTGC
>JANYFP010000016.1 GCA_025362555.1 Verrucomicrobiota bacterium | reverse complement strand
GCCGAGGAGTCCGTAGATTTGTCCGGGCCGGCAGGTGAACGACACGTCATCGACCGCCTTAATCACGCCGCGTTTTTTATCCTTGAAGGTTTTGCTGAGATGGCGGGCTTCGATCATTAGCGGAGTAGGTTGGAACCCAAGACAGCCCCAATACGACACTGCAGAACGACTCGAACGCAGCGGCCGATTTCGCGACCTGTCCGGGGAAAGGTTATCACAAGCTCATCTTGTCGCGAAATTCCTGCGCTTGCCGACGAGAAAGTTCAACTTTCAGCCCGCCCTTAAGTTTCACGAGCAACCCGCCACTAAACCACGGTTCGATGTCCTCGACCCAGGCGAAATTGATGACCTGCTTGCGATTCGCGCGGAAGAAATGGCGCTGATCAAGGCGTTCCTCCATCGCCGTGAGCGAGCGGAAGAGCTGCGGCTTGTGCTCATCGAAATAAAGCCGGGTATAATTTCCTTCGGATTCGAGCAGCCGGATGTTTTTCACGGGCACAAACCAACAGTGGTCGCCTTCGCGGACAAAGACCTTGTCGTCAAGTCCGAGCCGGTCGCGGGTCGCCCCGGATTCGCCAGCGCGAATTTCATGATGGCGCAATTTTTCCAACGCCATCGCCAGCCGGCTGGGATCGACGGGTTTGAGCAGGTAGTCGAGCGCATTGAATTCAAAGGCCTTCACTGCAAACTCGTCATAGGCCGTGGTGAAAATCACGAGCGGCAGAGGAGGTTCGATTTTCTCCAGCAACGTGAAGCCGTCATCACCCGGCATTTGAATGTCGAGCAAGAGCAAATCAGGTTTCAATTCGGTGATTTTCTCCTGCGCTTCCAAGGCGTTGACCGCCTCCCCGACGATCTCAATTTCCGGGTGCTCCTTCAGCAAACGCCGCAGTTCACTGCGCGCAAGACGTTCATCGTCGATCAACAAGGCTTTCATGAAAGATGGGATCTAAAGGGAAGCGAGACTTCCGCGGTAACGCAACCGGGCGGCTCTGCCAGCAACTGCAGCGTAGCACGATCCCCATAGAGCAATTTGAGCCGCTCTGAAGCATTGCGCAATCCGACGCCCGTGGACGAACCCGCATTGGACGGCGAGGCAAGTTCGCCCGGATTTGAAACACGGAGATGCAAAATTGAATTCCGCACCTGAGCCGAGATGGTCACGACGCCACCGTCACGACGCGTCGAGATCCCGTATTTGACCGCATTCTCCACGAGGGTTTGGAGCAACATCGGAGGCACCGGTTGAAGTCGTGCCTGTTCCGCTACGTCCCAAATCACCTGTAACCGCGCTTCATGTCGGATTTGTTCGAGCACGAGATAATCCTCCACGACCTGCAACTCGTCCTTGAGTGACACGGTTTCAACCTGGCCGGATTGCAGGGAGTAGCGGAGAATATTGGCGAGGCGCGTCACGGCTTCGCGGGCCCGGGGCGCATCCTCGTCGATCAAAGCGCGAAGGCTGTTGAGCGAATTGAAAAGAAAGTGAGGATTCACCTGCGACTTCAGCGCGCGGAGTTCGGCTTCCTTCACGTTGGCGACGAGCCGCAGTTGTTCAATTTGTAAACGCTGGACCCGATCCAGAATGTGATAAAAAAAATAGATGCACAGCCAGCCAACCAACAGCACGATCCCGTTGAGCCATGTGGCAAAAAAAATCGGACCAATGTGAAATTTGGAAATCCATGGCTCCCGAACCACGCCATAGGTATAGCCAAATCCAGCCGCCACCCAGAGCAGGGAGAGCGTTGCCGCCATCAATAAAACCCGTGGGACGAGCGCCCGCCAGCCCATCTGTTTCCACCCCCAACGGGTCATGAATGCCCGCGCACAATGGGTCAGAGTCAGGCCCATGAGCACGATCATCATAAACGTCGCGGCCTCGGATAATTTACTCCCACCACTCTTGGTCGCCCCATCGGAAAACTCATTCTGAAAATAAAAATGCATCGCCACGAGCGCCCCCCAGCCACCGCTCTGACAAAGCACATAAAGCCGCTCCTTCGCGCGCTGCAGCTTCTCTTGGGCATCAATCACGGGGTTCATCACTTGGTCCGAGCGAACCACAACCGCCCCCGGTGCGGCAAGCCCGGCGAGTCGAGGCACCGAAAATGAAAGACGCTCCTTGGAGGACATGGCTAAATCAAATCCAAGATCCCGCCCCGTCACAGTTGCAAAGGGACGAACGGACCGCCGGCTTGATGGATGGATTTGGTGAAAGATTGCCAAGACCAAAAGAATCCCCTTCGTGACAGGGGTCTTGCGGGAAATTTCCTCGCCCCCTCCCACCCCAAATTTCCCCGTCGTTCATTGGACCACCCTTCTCCTCCCTAACGCACTCCCGTGAAACATTCCGTCCTAGTCATCGGCAGCTTTAATCAAGATCTGGCGTTCGAGGTAAAAGATTTTCCGCGCCCCGGCGACGAAGTGGTCGGGGCGTTCCGCGCCAGTCCCGGCGGAAAAGGCTTTAACCAAGCGGTCGCCGCCACGCGGGCCGGAATCCCCACGCTGTTTTGCGGCGCGGTCGGCCATGATGCATTCGGGGCGAGCGCCCATAAATTTGCACGGACCGCCGGCGTCCACGCCCACTTCGTCGAAAAGCCCAAGCATGCCACCGGCGTCGCGTTGATCGCCGTCAACGCTGCGGGACAAAATCAAATCATCGTTTCACCGGGGGCCAATTTCGGCCTGCGCCCGCGTGATATTCCGCCCGCCCTCTTTGCTTCGACCCAGGTCGTGGTGTGTCAGGGCGAAACGGATTATGTCACCGTCGCCCACGTGCTGCGCACCGCCCGCCGCCAAGGCGCGATCACCCTTTTCAATCCGGCACCGATGCGCGCGGGATTTGATCTCGCACTCCTTCGGCACACGGAAGTGCTAATTCCCAACGAGGCGGAATTCGTGGCGCTGCTTAAACTGCGCCCTCGCAGTACCGCGCTGTTGCGCACGGCCCCATTCAACGCCCAAGGGGAATTTACCGAGGCCTCACTTCCCGCGCTTGAGGCCGGTGCCTTGCATCAATTGTGCCGTTCCTTGGAAGTCCCCATTGTCGTCGTCACGCTTGGTTCACGCGGTTGCTTTGTTTCACAACCGGACGCCTTCCTGAAAATCAACGCCCATGAG
>JANYFP010000015.1 GCA_025362555.1 Verrucomicrobiota bacterium | reverse complement strand
CACCGCCACGCCGGAGGGTACACCAAACGATGCGCTGAACCACGATCCATCCGCGTAGCCATAACTGCCGCTGCCGGCAATGGTGTCAACTTGACCGGATGGCCGAACAATCCTGATTCGATTATTATTTGAGTCCGCGACGAAAACATTGCCCGATCCATCAACCGCCACGCCATTCGGCGTAGAAAAGCGCACCGCTCCGCCGGTACCATCGGCATATCCAGAAAGTCCGGCCGTGCCCGCAGCGGTCGTAACGACACCGGCTGCGGTAATTTTTCGGATCGTGTGATTGGCGCTATCAGCAACGTACAAATTGCCGGATGCGTCCACAGTTACTCCAAGTGGGGCTGATAGGCGCGCTGCACTCCCGGCACCATCAATCGAGCCACTGCTTCCCGCCACACCCACCAAAGTAGTGAATGCCATCGGGGCATCAACGATGAGCGTTGCAAGCGCACCGTTCGTCGAGCCCACGAAATTCGTCGCGACTACAGTATAACTCCCGGCGTCGGTCTGGGAAACACTGGCGATGGTAAAGGAGCTGCCGGTGGCACCATCAATAGTGACGCCGTTTCTCTGCCATTGAAACGTCGGCGTGGGGAGACCGCTCGCCGTCACCGCAAATGTCGCCGGGTAGCCGACAACCACTTCCTGATTTGTTGGCTGGGTCGTAATCATTGGCGCGACATACAGCGAAAGAGTCGCCGGCACACTGATCGCGGGGCCACCCGCAACCGTCACAACGACGGTATAGCTCGCGACATCGCCCGCCGACACACTCGCAATCGAATAGCTGCCGCCGGTGGCGCCACTGATATTCACCCCGTTTTTCTGCCATTGATAGGTCGGAGTGAGTGAAGCGTTCACGTTCACTGAAAAAGTTACGGCACCACCCAGTTGTGCCGCTTGACTGACCGGCTGAACCGCAATCGTCGGTGCATTTGGCACGCCCTTGCGGATCGTGTTATTGTCCGTATCAGCAACAAATACATTACCCGATCCATCAACTGCGATACTCCCATTCAACTGGCTAAACGTTGCTGCTATACCCGTGCCGTCAGTTGCACCCGAACCAGCAGCTCCGGCGATCGTGCTGACCTCCCCTGTAGGAGTAATTCGCCGAATCGCATTATTGAATCGCTCCGCCACAAAAACATTGCCCGCTCCGTCTACTACCAGTCCGGAGGGAAAGGAAAAGCGCGCGGCACTCCCGACGCCATCGCTGGAACCACTCAAACCAGCCGCGCCAGCTAAGGTCGTAACCGCTCCCCCAGACGTAATTTTTCTAACTGTATCACTATTTTGATCCGCGACAAAAATATTGCCCATCGCATCTACCGCAACGCTGCTGGGAAACGTAAACCGTGCAGCGCTCCCAATTCCGTCTGTTATGCCATTAACACCGACCAATCCAGCGAGCGTCGTAACCACTCCGCTCGAGGTTATTTTTCGAATGGTTTGGTTGTAAAAATCCGCAACATAAACATTTCCCGCAGCATCCACGGCAACTCCGGTCGGAGAATTAAATCGCGCGATGCTGCCAGTGCCATCAATCGAGCCATTTGTGCCAGCCGTGCCAGCGAAGGTCGTGACAACCCCTCCAGAAGTAATTTTGCGAATCACGTTATTTTGAGTATCCGCGACGTAGATTGAGCCGCTCATTGAATCGAAAACCACTCCGGAGGGAGAGTAAAACCTCGCGGCGGAACCGGTGCCGTCAATCGAGCCGGAGCTGCCTGCGGCGCCAGCGAAGGTCGTAACGACCCCTGCACCGTCTATTTTCCGGATCGTATTATTCGCCGTATCCGCAACATAGAGCGTACCCAGACCATCCACCGCCACAGATCTCGGTCCGGAAAAACGGGCAACACTTCCAGCGCCGTCCATCGTACCGCTACTGATCGTACCCGCAAACGTGGTCACAACCCCGACAGAAGTAATCTTGCGAATCAAGTGATTGCCGCTGTCTGCGACGTAAAGCATACCCGAGCCGTCGACCGTCACCGCACTCGGATTGTTAAACTGCGCAGCAGCCCCGATTCCATCCCCTGAACCAGTCGAATACATCGAACCGGCAAGCGTGCTGATCACCCCGAGTGACGTAATTTTCTGAATGGTCTGGTGAAGAGTATCTACCACGTAAATATTGTCTGCACCGTCCACTACCACTCCAAGGGGATCTAGAAATTGCCCGCCGGGACTAACAACCGTAGTGACCACTCCGGCGGGCGTAATTTTCCGAATCTTACTATTACCAGAATCGGCCACGTAAACATTGCCCGCACTGTCCACGGCCAAGCCCAAGGGCGTACTGAATCGTGCAACACTGCCCGTACCGTCGACCGAGCCTCCGCTCTGAGCTGTTCCGGCAAGCGTCGTAACCACTCCTGCAGGCGTGATCTTCCGGATGGTGCAATTCGAGTATTCAGCAACATAGACATTCCCCGCAGCATCCACTGCCACACCAACCGGCTGGTTAAACTGCGCGGCACTACCCGTGCCGTCAGTCGAACCTGAAACTCCAGCGGTACCGGCCAACGTTGTAACCACCCCAGCCGGAGTAATTTTGCGAATTGTATTATCGGTGAGATCCGCGACGTAAATGCTGCCTGCACTATCCACCGCTACGCCGCTCGGATAACTAAATCGTGCCGCCGTGCCCGTACCGTTGCTCGATCCGCTGCTACCGGCGCTACCCGCAAAAGTCGTCACCACCCCAGATGCCGTGATTTTCCGGATGGTGTAGTTCAAAGAGTCTGCAACGTAGACAGTACCCGCCCCGTCCACCGCCACGCCGCGAGGATAATGAAACTGCGCGGCATTTCCCAGCCCGTCAGCAGTGCCGACCGCCGCACGTCCCGCAATTGTAGTAAAAGTGTAGGGCGCGGCATAATTGCTTTGCGCCTGAAGCCCCACCAATAGAGCGAGAAACGCCAACAGGAGCGCGGAAAGCCGTGAAGTAACACTGGCGAATGAAAACGCGGAGAATGGCAGTGGGGATATTTTCATGAACTGGGGATGAATCGAGCGCGAGCGTCCGATCCTATCAATAGAGTAAAACCAGCAGCTAGCACGCAACCTCAAAGGCCCGGAAAAACCTGCGGACAACTCGCTGCCGGAACCACATCGTTTTGAAAACTCGATCAACCACCCGTTCTTCCCTCCACCGACGGTCCGCTACCCAGACACCTTACCGACGACATTAGTCCACCGACTAATTCATTTCTGCCGAGGGTTGCTGGAAAATAACTTCAGGTAGGGGCCGTTGCCCTCAACGGCCCTCGAATTACGCCGGGCGATTGATCCGCCTCCGTCAGACTGTGGCGCGACAAGCGGCAATCGCCCCTGCCACTTCGCGGCCCGATCTAAGGTCTGATACCAATCGCCTCCAGCTTTTGCACTTTACACCAAGTTCGCCAAGAACGCGAAGCACGATCCTAATGGAGGTCACTACTAAGGCGCAACTCTGAGCAATCCAGTTTGGCCACAGTAGGCACATAAGACGCATGAACTGATTCCTCTTTTGAGACTTCTGTGCTTTCTGTGGCAATCGTATGTCTGCGTGCTTTGCGACCTTCGTGTAAAAGTATTGGGCGTTTGGTCTGAATCCTGATCGGGCTGGCATTAAGCGCGCCTCGCTATCACAGCGAGCCATTCTACTGATCAAGCAAATTTTTCCCTTAATCGCAAGCCAGCGGGTCGAGTTCAACCCGCTCCCACTTCTAAACACAGCGGCCGCAGTCAACACGTAGCGGCAGGCCTCCGTGCCTGCCGTTCTGCCACGCCCACGCTCGGCAGGCAGGGACGCCTGCCGCTACATTCCGAAGCGAACTTCAGACGTCGCGTAGGGCACGTAAATCAAGGCTAAAGAATCGCCCGCGGCTCACTGTACCAGCAACACCACGGTGTCCGCCATTTCGAAGAAAGAAACGCCGTCTTCAAAGGCTTGCAGCGTGTAGGTGTAGATGCCCGGAGTGGTCGGCGCGGTGAAACTCAGGTTGGACGTTTTGCTCGCACCCGGAACGACACCATTGAGCGCCGGGAATGCGAGAAACGTATTATCCACATCGCGGAACGAGAGGTAGTGCGTCGCGCCCCACGTGCGCGTCCCGCGATTCGTGACGTTGGCGCTGAAGTTGACTGTGGCGCCGGGCGAAGCGATGACGGGAATCGTGCTCGTGTTGTAGCTGATCGCGTTGCCGAGCGGCAGCGGGACCACGGTCATAATCACCACATTTTGCGTAGAGAAAAATTCGATGCCGTCTTCTAAAGCCTGGACATAATACGTATACTTGCCGGGCGCCGTCGGCGCCGTAAGGGTAAACTCCACCGTCTTCGTGCCGCCGGCAGAGGTGCCACTGAGCGGAATGAACGCGAGATAGTTGGACGCGGAGTCACGGAGCGAAACATAGTGCCCCGCGCCCCACGCCTGCGTGCCGGCGTTGCTCAAAGTGTATTTCAAATTCAAGACGGCACCCGGCACGACTGCATCAGGATAGCGCACGCGGTTGTAAACAATCGCGTTCGGCTGCGGAGCGAGCGCGACGAGCGTCAAATTCGCTTGCGTCCCGAAATTACCCACGCCGGTCTGCGACGCTTGTACCGTGTAATTAAACGAACCGGGCGTGGGGGGAACGATGAAACTCAAGTTCACCGTCTTGCTCGCTCCGGGCGCGAGTACGGTGAGCGGCGTAGATGAAATCACGGTCCCACTGCCGTTCTTCAGCGAAAGAATATGATTCGCGCCCCACGTCGTCGTGCCAGTATTCGTGACGTTATAGGTGAAGATAACATTCGAGCCGGGTGCGGCGCTGACCGGAAATGTAGTCGTGTTGTAAGTGATCGCGTTCGTCACCGGCGCGAGAACCGTGAGCACCACCGTCGTCTGCGTGGAGAAAAACTCCACGCCGTTCTCGAGCGCTTGCACGTAATAGGTGTAAGTGCCGGGTGTCGCGGGCGCGGGGAAATTTAAATTCGCCGTCGTCGTTTCGCCGGGAAGAATTCCGATGAGCGACGAGAACGCGACGAAGGTATTATTTACATCGCGAATCGAGAGGTAGTGAGCCGCGCCCCACGTTTTCGTGCCGACGTTGGTCACGAAATAATCGAAATTAACGATCCCGCCCGCAGTGACGCCCGTCGAGGAAACGGTCGTCGCATACGTGATCGCATTTTGTTGGGGAACCAGGACAACCAACCGAGCAAAGCGACTGGTCGAGATCCCCACGGCATTGGTGGCAACCACCGCGTAACTCGCGGCGTCAGACAGTTGAACGTTCGTCAGCGAAAGTGACGAACCGGTGGCACCGGCAATATCCACCCCGCCCTTTTGCCATTGGTAGGTAAGCGCGGTAGGACTGCTGACCGTGGCAACAAAGTTCACTGCCGATCCGACAAACGCCGCCTGACTGAGAGGCTGAAGGGTAAAGACCGGCACCGCTTTAACGACCAAGGCTGCACTACTACTCGTGACGGAACCGGCCGAATTTGTCGCGATCACGGTGTAACTGCCCGCATCGCCCATCGAAGCATGGGCAATCGTATACGTACTCGCCGTCGCCCCGCTGATGCTGACATTGTCCTTCTGCCACTGATACGTCGGCGCGGGCGTTCCATTGGCCACGACCGTAAACGTGAACCCGGCACCCGCATTGATCGTCTGGCTCGCAGGCTGGGTCGTGATCGTGGGTGCGCTCGCTGAAGCAACTTCCAAAACGAAATGCGCCGCCGTCAGTGGTTGGAGCGTGTAAGTAAAGTGATTGCCACTGATTCCACTCGCGGCGGATCGCTCGGTAATAGTCGCGCTGGCGGAGTCAAAAGCGAAAACTCGCGCGGTAGCATATTGGGTGGTGCCACCGATAGTGATATCGAAAGAGGTCGCCGTATCGTAATTTTTATTGAGCACGATCACGTGGAGGCGCGCGGTCGAATTGTCTTCAAGGGACGCGTACGTCGACGCGTTAACCACGTCCGATGCGCTGGCCGCAACTGTGGTGTTTCCGAACTGGTGCCCCGCCCCATCATAATCGCGGTAAAGTTTGAAGGCAGCGGCAGTATAGCTGAGATCGCTGTGTAGCGGCCAGATCGACGCCAGGTAGACGCCGCTTTTTCCAAATATCCCGAGAATATCCGCCTGAGCCACGCCGCCGGAAATATGATTCTCGCCGCCAAAATTATATTCGGTGAACCCGAGTTTTGTGCCGGGATAAAACGTCGCGATTGATTGTTGGATTTTCGGCAGGAAGGGCAAGTAGCTGGCATAGTACTGCCCGATCCAACTATTCTCGACGTAAGTGGCATCCCAAAAGGCCCGGGGCGCCTGAAGGCGGGCTTTGTTGCAGGCGATATTAGTGTAGTCGGTGCTGTCGGTAACGCGCGCACCCCCACCCTGCGCCTCGCTGTAATTGTGCAGGTCGAGCACATCAAGCAGTCGGCGGCCGGCACTCGTGGAGGCCTGCTTCATTTGGTCGAG
>JANYFP010000543.1 GCA_025362555.1 Verrucomicrobiota bacterium | reverse complement strand
GGTGAGCGAACGTCATGGAGAAACGGTGCGTGGACGGGTAACGGGTGGCAAGACTGGAGGTCATGTCCAAATCAAAATCGTCTGGTAAAATATCAACGCATTGCACGACCGCCAAAGGTCAAGGGTCCTGTGTCGGCTTCGCTCACAGACCTTCTGGGTTGAACCTTCTGGGTTAGGCACGTCTGCGTTTTTTTTGTGGAGGGACAACGCCGAGCCGCACATCGCGCCGCCTGGCGAGCCGAACCAAATGCTCAGCCTTCTGCTCAAACGAATCCGAAGAATCGCTGAGATAAAGCCACTTCGGCAGGACAGGATGCGGTGCTAAAACTGAAATCTCGGCGATCAATGACGCGTGATGCTGGCGATCAGTGGCAACCAAAATGCCACTCCACGGCTCCTTCTTCGTCGCGAAACAAAACATCAGCTTGCCGTCCAGATAAACCGCTTTCGTGCCGAACATCGCGCGAAGAACAAACGTCGCATCGGTCTCAAGCGGCTCCCAGAGCCACGCGTGCGGATGCACCGCTCTAACTCGAATTTCCTTTGGCTCGCGCATTGCGGCGTTGGTCTTGCCTAACAGTGTTAATGGGACTCGAAAACGAGGTATTTGCTTTTCGAGGTAATTGGTGAAGAAAATTACCGAAGTTCTTTTACGGCAATCCTTGATTTCAGGAACAAGTTTTTTGCACGGTGCAAAACGTGCATGCAAAAACCGAACTGATAACAAGGCAACGGGCCACTTGGTCTTTTGCCACGATGAATGCCGAGCCCGTTTATTTTTCCCAACGGAAGGAATGATCAATCCAACAGGGCCCGTCATTTCTCAGGCCACTTCACACTAAAGGAAATTGTCTCGCGAAGGGTTTGAAGGGAGCGAAGGTCGGGCCTCGGATTTATTTCGTGTGTTTGGTGTGTTTCGTGGTGGCACCTCTGACTCTGGGACTCGCGCGAAGTGGGGCATACTAAATCGCCGCATTCGGAAGATTTACCACGAAACACACGGAAAAAGAAAGTGACGGCGTAGCGAAAGATTCAGAGCGCGTGCGAGCACGCTGGCCTACATCGGGCGGGGAATGAAATAGTCGTTTATCTCACGACGGATTCGAAGGAGGCGAAGGTTCGGGCCTCGGATCGATTTCGTGTATTTAGGGTGTTTCGTGGTGGCCACTGCTTGACTGGTTTGTAGCACGGAAGGCCGCCGCGCGCCGCGACCTACAATTCTTTAGTTGCGAACAGGCTAAAATGGGATTTTTTCGCTCTATGGCCGCTACCTCCAGTCCCGTCACATCCGATCCCGGAATCTTGGGTGGCACGCTGGTTTTTCGCGGCACGCGGGTTCCCGTGCAAACGCTGCTCGACTATCTCAGCGACGGATTCGGAATCGATGAGTTTCTGGACTTCTTTCCGTCAGTTCGAAAAGAAGATGTAGTGGAATTCCTCGATCAAATCGACCGGAAGGCTTCGTGAAAATTATTTTTGACGAGAATATCCCTCGACCACTGCGACAGTTTTTTCCGACGGACGACCTATCCACCGTGCAGGAGTCGGGTTGGGCCGGACAGAAAAACGGTGAACTTCTCGCGAAAATCGACGGGGTCTTTGACGTCTTCGTTCTAGCTGACAAGAACCTGAGGTATCAGCAAAATCTCCCCCATCGAAAGATTGGCATCGTGGAATTACCCACCAATCGATGGCCACTATTGAAATTGCTCGCTCCGCGAATTATCATTGCCGTGCACGCTGCCACCCCGGGCAGTTATGTTGTGATTCAGGAGTAAGCGAGTCAGTATACCACGCACTGACTCCCCGAAATCCCCGGAGATTCAAACGCAGGACATGATACTGGACTCGACCTGATACTCAACGAGAACAGACAGGCTAACGTCAGATCCTACCTGCTGGTAAAATCAAATAGTCTCGCGAAGGAATGGAAGCGAGCGAAGGTTCGGGCCTCCGATTTATTTCGTGTGTTTGGAGTGTTTCGTGGTGGCACCTCTGATTTCGGGCGTTCAACGACTCTTGATTCACCGAAAGACAAGCGTGGCGCGGCGAGCGCGCCACCTACGTTGCGGCTATGGTGGGACCAAACTATCGCGGCATAAAGCCGCTCCTACAGCCAGAAAGAGCCGAAGTTGAACGGATGTTGTCTCGCGAAGCAGCGAATGGGGCGAAGGTTCGGGCCTCGGATTTATTTCGTGTGTTTTGTGTGTTTCGTGGTGGCACCTCTGATTTCGGGCGGCGGCGGGTGGGAAATACGCGAAAGGTCTACCACGAAAAACACGGAAAGAAAGTGACGGCGTAGCGGAAGATTCAGAGCGCGTGCGAGCACGCTGGCCTACGTCGGGCAGGGAATGGAATAGTCGTTTATCTCGCGACGGATTGAAGGGTGCGAAGGTTCGGACTCGGATCCATTTCGTGTATTTTGCGTGTTTCGCGGGCGCCTCTGGTTCCGGGGGCGGCGAGTTGGGAAGCCGCTCCAACCACGTTGACCCGAGGCAATATTGGTGTAGCTATTTCAGCATGCTTGTTCGGATTCACGGCGCCATTTCCAATTGCTACCTCTTGCTCGGCGATCGGCCGGTGCTGGTGGACACGGGCGCGCCGGGGGATTTAAAGCGCATTCTCAGCGCGCTCAAAGCCAACGGCGTCCGCCCCAAGGATCTCGCCGTAATCCTGTTAACGCACGGTCACGGCAGCCAAGCCGGCTGCGCAGCGGAACTGAGGCGACGCAGTGGCGCCAAAATCGTCGTGCACCAAGGTGACGCCGAGCTGGTGCGCAATGGCGAAAATGGCGTACTCGCGCCGACGTCGAGCCTGGCGCGCATCATCCGCCCGTTTGTCGATGAACCTTTTGAAGCCTTCGAACCCGATGTGCTTTTTCGCGATGGATTTTCCCTCGAGCCCTATGGCGCCAAAGGTCAGGTGCTGGCCACGCCCGGTCATACGCTGGGTTCTGCGTCCGTTATTTTGGGTGCCGGCGAGGCGATTATCGGCGACGTGCTTCGCGGCAGCATGCTCCTGCCGAACAAAGCGCGGGAACATTTTTTCTGCAACGATCAGGAATTAAACACGCGCAGCATTGTGCGGCTCGCACGGGAAGGACTGATGCGCTGCTACCCGGGAAATTTCGGCAGTTTTTCCGGATCGGAATTACATCGATTCCTGGCGACGTCCACCGGTGAAGTCATGGAACTTTCGAGTGAGCCGGTGTGAAAATAGCGGCCACTTCAGCCGGAGGGGAAATTGTCTCGCGAAGGGGGCGAAGGTTCGGGCGATGATTTATTTCGCGTGGGTTTACTGAGTCTCGCAAAATACCGTGATGGTGGCCGACTTTTTTGTAGGTCGGGCTTTACGCCCGACATGCGGCGGAAAGATGTCGGGGATAAACCCCGACCTACAAGTGAATTTCGTCA
>JANYFP010000513.1 GCA_025362555.1 Verrucomicrobiota bacterium | reverse complement strand
CGCCCTGCGATGATGGAGTACTTATTCTCAAACGCAGCCTCCCTCGCGACAAACCGCCAAAGATTTCCGTCAACGGCAGCATGGCAACTCTCACCGGACTCCAGGCGCTCGGTGAATATTGGATCGATTTTCATGGCCCGGGCGAACCCCGGCGTTTGCTCAAGGAAGGTTGTCAGCGTGAATTACTCGACCTGTTTGCGAAGAACGACGCGGAACTGCAGAAATACCAATTGCACTACCGCGCTTGGCGCGAGTTGGCCGACGAACGCGTGCGACTCGCCGGCGCTGAAAAATTGTCCGCAGACCAAATCGAATTTCTTAAAGTTCAGCTCGCGAAGATTGATGAGCTCGAGCTGACGGACGAAGCCATCGCCACGCTGGAACGCGATTATCAGCGCCAGCAAAGCGCCCAGGAAATCATGCAATTGGCCGCGGGCCTCAGCAACGGATTGAGCGGCGACGAAGGTTTGCTGGGCCGATTGGCGGGGCTTTTGCGCGAGGCGCGGCAACTCGAATCACTCGACGCGGCAAGCAAACCGCTGGCGGACCGTTTGCTTTCGGCCTCCGTGGAATTGGGTGATCTCGATTCGGAATTTTCCTCGCTGGCTCAATCGCTCAATTTTGATCCGGAACAGGCCGAAGCGTTGCAGACGAAAATGAACGCGTGGCTCGATCTGAAACGCAAACACGGCGCGAAGGTGGAAGCGGTGATCGCTGCGCGCGACGAGATGCGTCGCCGGTTGGAGTTGCAGAGCGACGTCGAAGGCTCGCTCGCGAAACTGGAAAAACAAATCGCCGAGGCGCTGAAAGCGGCGCGCAAACTGGCGGGTGAATTGCGGCTCATTCGCGAGAAGGCCGCCCTGCAACTGGCCAAGGCCGGCGCGAAAGTGATCGCGCAACTGGGTTTCAAGAAAGCCGACTTTCGCGTTCACCTGACTCCGCTCGCCGAGCTGGGGCCGCACGGTGACTGTGGCGTGGAATTTTTATTTTCCCCCAACGTTGGCGAACCGCCGCTGCCGTTGCACCGCATCGCATCGAGTGGCGAACTCGCGCGGGTGATGCTCGCCCTCAAGACGGTGCTGGCCGAAATTGACGACGTGCCGCTGCTGGTATTCGATGAGGTCGATGCGAATGTCGGAGGCGAAATTGGCCGGATCGTCGGCGAGAAAATGGCGGACATCGCGGAGAAACATCAAGTGCTGTGCGTGACCCATTTGCCGCAGGTCGCGGCGCAGGCGCAAAATCATTTTGTCGTGACCAAGGACCAGAGCGGCGATCGTGCGTCGGTGTCAATCGAGCCGATTCATGGCAATCGCAAGGTGCGGGTGGGGGAGCTGGCGCGCATGCTCGGTGATCGCAGTGCCAAGAGCGCGCTGGCGCACGCTGAGGAGTTGCTCGGGCGCGCGTGAGTTTTTTGACGGTTTGTTTTTTGGAATTCGCCGGCCATGCCGCGTGGGTTGAGGACCCCGTCCACGGGAAGGAGCTTATGACGTGCAAATGTGAATGTTGTACAGCCGAGCGCGGCGTCACGTTTCACCGTATTCTGTCTGGCCTGCGGGCGCGCGTTGTGTTTTTTTATGGCGATGTCTTTTCCGTCTGAACTCTATGCCAGCCGTATGCGGCAACTGCGTCCGTCTACGATCCGCGAGATCCTCAAGGTCGCAGCTCAACCGGAAATAATTTCTTTTGCCGGCGGACTGCCTGCGCCCGAGTTGTTTCCCGTCGACGCTGTGCGTGCCGCGGCTGATGAGGTGCTCACGCGTTCCGGACGTGAAGCGTTGCAGTACGGCCCGAGTGAAGGATTCCCGGCGTTGCGTGAATGGATCGCCCATGAAATGCAGAGTCGCGGCATCCAGGCCGCGCCGGCCGATGTGCTCGTGACGAACGGTTCGCAGCAGGTGCTCGATCTCGTGGCCAAATTATTCATCAACCCCGGCGATGTGGTGCTCACCGAAAATCCGACTTACCTCGCGGCGATCCAGGCGTTTCAGGCCTTGGAGGCGCGGTTCGTGCCCGTGCCCACGGATGGCGAGGGCCTCATCCCCGAGGCGCTACCGGAGTTGATCAAACAACACCGGCCCAAATTTCTCTACACGATTCCGAATTTTCAAAATCCCACCGGCGTGACCCTGAGTGCGAAACGTCGTCAAGCGCTCGCCCGGATCGCGGCGGAGCATCAGCTCATGGTCCTCGAGGACGACCCTTACGGGAAATTGCGTTACTCCGGCACAGAGGTTCCTCCGATCAAACATTGGGACGAGGCCGGCTGTGTATTGTATGCGAGCACTTTCTCCAAAACGATCGCGCCGGGCCTGCGGCTCGGTTGGATTGCGGCTCCGGCGGACGTATTTTCGCGGTTGTTGATTCTCAAACAGGCGGCCGATTTGCACACGTCCGGTTTTGATCAACGCGTTGCCTTGGCGTATCTCACCGGGAATGATCAGTCGGTCCATTTGGAACGCATTCGTCATGCTTACGGTGAACGTTTCGCGGTGATGGATGCGGCGCTGAAGGTTGAGATGCCCGCGAACTATCAATGGACAAAACCGGAGGGCGGGATGTTTCTGTGGCTGACCGGGCCGGTGGAACTTGATGGCCTGAAATTGCTCGAGCAGGCGATCAAACATCAGGTTGCGTTTGTGCCGGGCCGCGATTTTTTTCCAACTGATGGCGGAAGTAATTACCTGCGGTTGAATTTCTCGAACTCGAATCCTGAACGCATCCGCGAAGGCGTGCGGCGGTTGGGTGCGTTGTGCCGGGTGGGATGAGTTGATGCGGAACCTACTGATGTGGGCGGGGTGCCCTCACCCCGCGAGGCATGCGCCGCAGAAACAAAATCCCGCGGGGTGAG
>JANYFP010000510.1 GCA_025362555.1 Verrucomicrobiota bacterium | reverse complement strand
CTTTGAAGTTTAACCAGTTTTTCAAGCGTCTCAGGGTTCATAATCGCCATACGGCGGGGTAAAAACCATTCGCGACAACCTCAATCAACTCGCGTCCCAACTGGTGACGGCGGTTAACGGAGCCTATCCGGCCGGCGGTTTCTTTAATGCGGCGGGCACGACGGCCGCGACCTTTGGGCTCGCGAGCGGACTCACCCCAACGACTTTGAAGGCCAGCAATGGCGGCTCAGCGGGAGATAATACGGTGGCACTGGCCATCGCCCAACTCGCGACGCAAAAATTCACCATTGCCGGCGGAGCGGCCATCGACGGAACGTTCGGTGGTTTTTTCTCCACGGCAGTGAGTAATCTTGGCCAGGCCGTGTCGGGTGCGACCGCGCGCTCGACCGATCAGACGAGTATTGAAAATCTCGTTCGCACTCAGCGTGACGGCGTCAGCGGGGTCTCGCTCGATGAGGAAACCGCTAATCTGCTCAAGTACCAGCGGGCTTTCCAAGCGTCATCCCGCGTGTTCAGCACGATCGATTCGTTGTTGGACAACGTCGTCAATAGTCTCGGCCGTTAATTTTAACTGAATTTCACCATGCGTGTCTCGACGAATACCATTTCAGATAATATTGTGCGCCAGATTCAACTGCTGAGCAGTCAGCAAGGAAAGCTGCAGAACCAGATTGCGACGGGCCAACGGATCAGCCAACCCGAGGATGATCCGGCGGCAGTGGGACGGGTGCTGAATCTGCAAACTGAAAAACGTCACGTTGCTCAGTTTACCAATAACACTTCGAAGGCGCTTGAGATTGCCCAGGCTTCATTTTCCGGCTTGCAGGGGATCAAGAAAATTTCCGATCGCGCGGGCCAGCTGGGCACTCTCGGTACGGGCGTGTTGGGACCCGATGCGATGAAGGCTTACGCCACCGAAACCGATCAATTGATTGAGCAGGCGGTGCAGGCCGCGAATACGCGTTTCAACGGCAATTATATTTTTGCCGGTACGAAGGTGGATGCCCCGGCCGTCACGTTTACCCGCAACGTGGCCGGGCAAATTGATGGCGCAACTTATGCCGGTGACACCGCCCAGGCGGCGATACCGCTCTCGGAGGGTGCGAGCATCACCCCTTCCACCAATGGCGCCACGAATAACGGTCTGGTGACTTTTATTGCGAATCTTATCAGTCTGCGGGATGCACTTAATACCGGCAACACCTCTGCGGTCAGCACGGCACAGGCGGGGCTGACGACGAGTGAGGATTTGCTGGTTTCCGCTCTGGCCGACAACGGCGGGGTGCAAACCCGCATCGAAGCCAGTCAGGCCCAGCAGGCGGATCGCACCACGAGTGTCGACCAGTTGATCTCCACTGAAACGAGTGCCGATTTGCCTGCGACCATCGTCCAACTCAACCAAACTCAGACGGCCTACCAGGCCGCCCTGCAGTCCGCTTCCAATATCATGAGACTCTCCCTGCTCGATTATATCAAATAACCTTTTTCGCCTATTCATCCATGAAAGTAATGCCCGATATTTATCCCACCGATTTGGATGCTCCGTCAGCCAATTCGTTTACCCTGCCCAGCGGCCTGATTGGCTTTGAGCAATACCAGCAAGCTGAATTGCTTTACCAGACCGACCACCTGCCGTTTCTCTGGCTGAAACTGATCGGCCCGGTCGATTTTCTGCACTTCGTGGTGATCGAGCCGGGTGGACTGATCACCGGCTATGAGCCCGAATTATTTGAGGACCACGCGTTGACGTTGGGCTTGAATAATCCTGCGGAAGCGATGATCCTCAACATTGTGACGTTGCAACGCCAGACACCTTTGGAAGCGACGGTAAATTTGGTCGGCCCCATTGTAATTAATCGTCGTACCCGGGTGGGACGTCAGCTCGTCATCTCGAACTATTCACGCTACAGCGCCCACCATTCTCTCGTGGAGAATTCGCAGCGCCTCGGCCGTGTTACCTCCCAATAACCATTAAGACAAGGAAGTCGCCATGTTAGTCCTTTCCCGCAGAGTAAACGAATCCATCGTCATCGGTGGCAACATCGAGATCCGTATCACGCGCATTGACGGCGATGTGGTGAAGATCGGCATTGATGCACCCCGGGAGATCCCGATTTTCCGCAAGGAAGTGTTGGCCGCCATCGGCGCCTCCAATCAGGCCGCCGCAGTGAATCCCGATTCGATGCCTTCTCTCAAGCTCCCGAAATTGGAGCGCACCCCTGCGGCTAATCCCGCCAGTACGCCGCCTCAGGATGGGCTCAAGCCCATTGCCCGCGCCTAGCCCGCCGCTTCAGTTTTTCCACCTTATTCGCCCAACTCCACTTTCCCATGAGCTCCATCAATACCAATCTTCAGGCGATGCTCGCCGCGCGCAATCTTGATCAAAGTCAGAAGATGCTCGGCCGTTCCCTCAACCGACTTTCGTCCGGCTCAAAAATTGTCGACCCGGCTGATGATTCCGCCGGTCTAGCCGTCTCGTCCAAACTGGATGCGCAAAGTCTCCGGGTTCAAGCCGCGAGCACCAACGTGCAAAATGCCGTTTCCTATTTGCAGACCAGCGATGATTTCATGGGCGGCATGAACAAGGTGCTTTCGCGCATGAGCGAGTTGGGTACGCTTGCCCAGGATGTGACCAAGAGTCCGTCGGATGTCGCCGTCTATCAAAAGGAATTCACTTCGCTGCAGGATCAGTTGCGCTCCACGATTGGCGGCGCGACGACTGAAATCGGTGGCACGGCCGGCGTGGCGTCGCCGTCCGGGGAGTTCAACGGCACGGAGATCTTTGGTTCTTCGGCCGGTCTCACCATCAGTATCGGCCAGACGGCGGGTCAGACCTTGACTATTCCGACGGCGAATCTTCGGACCGGGGCGATGCTCAGTCTCATCAACCAGGATTCGAGCGGTAATTATACCATGCTTTCCAGCGATCCCACCGCGCTCGCGACGATTGACAACACCGTGCAGCAATTGGGTACGCAGCGGGCAACTTTCGGCGGCGTCCAGTCCCGCCTCAATCTCGCGGCCGCCACGTTGCAAGTGGAGCAGGAGAATCTTTCCTCCACTATTTCGCGCATCCGCGACGTCGATGTCGCGCTCGAGTCCACGCAAATGGCGAAATACAATATTCTGGTGCAGGCGGGCACTTCGATGCTGGCCCAGGCCAATCAGGATCCGTCCAGCGTGCTCAAGCTGCTGCAACATTAATGGCGGAGTTGCTTTGCAGGGCGACGCTTCTCTCGGCCGGCACCTTTCAGGCGCCGGCTTTTTATTGTCTGGGTGGCTTTAATTCCCACGAAGTTTGTCGCGGACTTTGAGCGGAGCCGGATCAATGCAGTTGAATGGGGTGGAACGCAACCTCCCGACTTCGCCGAGGCTACGACGGGCAAGCCGGGCGCGTTTTCTCCTGCGCGCGTTGCACCAACCCGCCCGGAGGTCGGGTTCCACCTTTCAGTCCGCGCCATTCATCCTAGAAAACGCAGTTGGACACAGAGTGCACGGAGGTAAGCACAGAGCGCACAGATAAATGCCTCAAAAAATCACCCAAAGAAATCATCACCCGGCAGGTGAATTCAAATTCATGGATCACTGCACAATAAGTATTTCTCCCTTCACTCCTTCCGAACTCGGTGTGCTCTTTGACGAGATCGAACGGCGGAATTGAGAGGATCATCATCAGAACAATTGTGAGATGGAATGGATCCGGCTGAGGGGTGAAGCTTGTTTACAAGCGTTGCGGAATATACGCCAACGGACCACGCACTGGATCGCTTGCAAGCGCGCGCTCCTACACTCGGAGGAAAGGATGGGCGGGTGTCGTGGGCCGGCGTTAGTTTGACCAGATGCCTCCGAGCTTAATCAGGGCTCTTTGCTTGAATTCCATGCGGACCGATTATTCACTCTCAATCCGGGGAAAGGGTTTCGTCACGAAGCAGCCCGAAGTTCAATCACCAAGTCTTCGAAGATTATTTCCAGGGCTGGAGCCGAGTCGGGTCGATGGGACTGCATTTTTTCGGCGGTTCGAGGTTGGCCGACCATACGCGGGTGCCCGGAGCGCGAGCAAACTCGCTGCCTGCTTTTCGGTGACGTGGTGAGGCCGGGTAATTCGTCGATGGAGAGTGTGGGCGCGAGCAAGCTCGCTGCCGGCCTTCCGGCGACTGTGAGGTTCCCGCATTTCGATGGTTGGAAAGGCTGGTGTTCATCGCAGAAGCCCACACAGTTAACGCTGTTCAATGATTCGTAATATCACGGTATTTATTCTTCGCCATTTCGCCGCTCTTTGCGGCGGGGCGGCGGTGTTAATCGGCTTGGTATTTTTCGCCAACTTGACCGGAGGAATCTGGGGTGGCGATCCGGTCGCCTCCGGTTGCTTCGTGCTGCTCGGGGCTGCGCTGATTTGTTATGGCCGGAGAATTCCGCGCCTGCGCCTGCCGGGTCGTTTGCTCGCCGCGTCCGTGGTTTTGGTCGCGGTGGTGTGTGGCGTCATGAGTTCGATGCACCTGTGGTCAGTGGATGGTTTCATGGGCCTGGTGTCGACCTGGCCCGCGTCGCTTCGGCCGATGGCGATGGGCACGTCCGTGGCGTTTATTTTTGGCAGCCTCGCCTTGTTGACGTCAAGTGAATCGGCGCGCCGCCGTCGGGCGGCGTGGTCTGCCTGGTTGGGTATTGGCGAACTGGTGGTGGCCTTGCTTTCTTTGCTGGCATTTCTTTTCGGTTCGCAACGCGTGCTCGGAATTGATGAGCAACTGCGGATGGGATTGCAGCCGGCGGTGGCGCATTTGTTTTTTGGCCTGGGCCTGTTATCGCTGCGGCCGCAGGACGATTTTATGCGGGTGTTCACCGCTGATAACGTGGTCGGACTTTTCGCCCGGCGGATGATTGTGTTGGTCCTGCTGGTGCCGCCGGTTCTGGGGCTGATCCGGCTTTCCTATCTCGACTACATTGAACTTGGCTTGCGCGAAGGGTTGGCGGTTTTCACCGTGGTTTATATGCTGGCGGGTACCTTGATTACCCTTTGGGCCGCGCGCGTCGCGGGCCGGTTGGAGGAGCGACGGGAAGAGGCGGAAGACGAACAACGCCGGTTACTCGCACGGTTGCACGAGCAGGCGGCGGGCTTGCAACATCAGGTCGCGAGCCGCACTCGCGAACTGGAAGAGGTGAATTTGAGTTTGCACGCGGCGGTGCGCGCCAACGCTCAGCTGTCGCTCGTGGCCAGTCATACCACGAGCGGAGTAATCATCGCCGACGCGCAGGGTCGAATCGAATGGGTCAACAAGGCGTGGGAACATATGTCCGGTTACCGGCTCGATGAAGTCATCGGTCGCCGCCCGGGGCATTTTCTTCGCGGGCCCCAGACGAATGCCGCCACCGCGCGCCGTTTCTCGGACGCGCTTAAACAGGGGCTATCGTGTTATGAGGAGATTCTTAATTATGCGAAGGACGGCCGCCCGTATTGGCAGATTCTCGATATCGAACCGGTGCGCAGCGAGGGCGGTGGCATCATCAATTATATTTCCGTCCAAACGGATATCACGCAGTACCGTGAGTCGCAGCAGCAATTGCAGGGGTTGACCGAACGCCTCCAACTGGCGCTGCATTTTTCCGGCTTCGGGGTGTGGGAAGTTGACGTGCAGACCGGACACATGACTTGGGATTCCCGGATGTTTGAGATCTACGGGATGTCACGGGATGAATTTGATGGGTCGCGCGACAACTGGCGCCGGTGGGTCCACCCGGAGGATTTGGTGCGATCAGAGCAGAAATATGCGGAATTGATTTCCCGCGAAGCGGCAAGTTACCACATCGAGTTTCGCATTACGCGCTCCTCGGATGGTTCGCAGCGTTATCTGGAAGCGCAGGGATATTTGCAGCGGGATGAAAGTGGTCAGCCGTTGCGCGTCGTCGGGCTGAATCGTGATATCACGCTCGAACATGAGCAGCGCGAAAAGCTGCGCGCTTATACGGAACGGCTGCAACTGGCACTGCGTGCTTCGGGCTACGGCGTTTGGGATATGGATTCGGTCAGTGGGAAAATTTATTGGGATGCGCGGCAGTGCGAAATCTACGGTGTACAGCCGGAGCAATTTGCCGGGACGCACGAGGCCTGGACCGCTTTGATTCATCCGGAAGATCGGAAAAAATCGGAGGCGAATATTCAGGCCGCGTCGGAATCAGGGGACGAATTCAACAATGAGTTTCGGATTATTCGCCCGGACGGGGTGATTCGTTACATCGAGGATCACGGCTATCTGCGTCGGGATTCCGCCGGCCGGTTGGTTCGTGCGGTCGGCATGGATCGCGATATTACCGCTGAAAAGGAAATGCAGGAAGCACTGCGCCTGGCCGAAGAGCGCTGGCAGTTGGCGCTGGCCGGAACGAACGACGGCGTGTGGGATTGGAATATCCGGAATGGGAACATGTTTTTCGACGCCCGATATGCCGAGATTCTCGGTTATCCATTGTCGGAGCTTCAGCAAGATGATCGCGGTTGGATGTTGCTGGTTCACCCCGATGATCTCCCGGTGGCGATGGCGGCCCGCGCAACCCATTTGGCCGGGCAGACGTCGCTCTACTCGGCGGAACACCGGATGCGGACAAAATCCGGCCAATGGAAATGGGTGCTCGGCCGCGGCAAAGTGGTGGAGCGCGATGCGGCGGGACTGCCGTTGCGCATGGTGGGTACCTTTAGCGACATTACGGAGCGCAAAGAGCTGGAGCAAACGCTGCGGCGCAACCAGGAGCTGGCGGACCACGTCGGCCGCCTGGCGATGATTGGCGGATGGGAGTATGATTTGAGTGACAAAACCCTGTACTGGTCGACCAGCGTCAGGAGCATTCACGAAGTGCCGGATGATTTTGTACCGCAGGTGGAATCGGCCATGCAATTTTGTGCGCATGAAATGAGGCCGCTGTTGCAGTCGGCGTTTCAGCGATGTTTGGCCGCCGGCGAGCCTTATGATTTGGAGTTGCCACTGATTACCTTTTCCGGCCGCCGCATTTGGGTGCGCATGCTGGGACGGGCGGAGGACAGTGGTGGGCGCCGGGTTCGCCTTTATGGTGCGTTCCAGGATATCACGGCGCGGCACGAGGCCGAGGAAGGTCGCCGCCAGTTGGAAACCCAACTTTTCCAGGCGCAGAAAATGGAAACACTCGGTACGCTGGCCGGTGGCATTGCCCACGATTTCAACAATCTTCTGACCGGCATCATGGGCTATCACGATCTCGCGGCCGATGTGTTGCCGGAGGATCATCATGTGCGCGGGTATCTCACTGAAGCGAGACAGGCGAGTATGCGCGCGCGGGAATTGGTTGAGCAGATTCTGACCTTCAGCCGGCAGCAGGAAACGCCGGAGCGGATGCCCGTTGATATGAATTTGTTGGTGGGGGAGGCGAGGCGCTTCCTGCGTGCAACCCTGCCGTCGACGATTCAGATTCATTCCGAGGCCGAGCAGGATTGTCCGAGGGTGCTGGCGGACAGCACGCAACTTCACCAAGTGTTGCTCAATCTGGGATTGAATGGCGCCCAGGCGATGGGGGAACAAGGCGGGGTGTTAAAATTTACTCTGGCGACCGTCCTCCTTGATGCGTCCTTTGCCGCCGGACTCGGCGGTTTGTCGGCGGGCAAATACGTCTGCCTCTCGGTGAGCGATGCAGGGCACGGGATCGACGAGCTCACGCTCAAACGGATTTTTGATCCGTTCTTCACCACAAAGAAGCCGGGTCAGGGCACGGGCTTGGGGCTGTCCGTGGTCCATGGCATTGTGCGCAGCCATCAAGGCGGCATTGAGGTCGATAGCACCGTCGGCGTGGGTACGACCTTTCGCATTTATTTCCCCGAGGCCGCCAACGAATCGGCGGCGCTCAGCCAGCAGCATACTTCCGTGCCGTATGGCCGGGGCGATACGATCTTCCTTGTGGATGATGAGGAAGTGGTGGCGAAATTCGCCGGTATCGCGCTCGAACGACTCGGCTATAAAGTCGTACTCTTCGACTCAGCCCTGCCGTGTCTGGAGGCCATCAAGGCTGATCCCTCGAGCTGTGATGTGCTTGTGACTGACATGACCATGCCGGGTCTCACTGGTACCAATCTGATCGAGGCCGTGCATAAAATCCGTCCGGATTTGCAGGCGGTGCTGATGTCCGGTTATTTCACCAAAGTTTCCGCGCAGACGCTCGACCGACTCAGTCACGTCGAGCTGCTCAACAAACCCTTTACCTCAGACGAGCTGGCCCTGGCCGTGCAACGGGCGCTGGCGGTGAGTGGAAAATAGCCAGCGGCGAATCCCGGTGGGCTCGCTCTCGCGGGCGGCGACCTGAAGGCCTTTGCGTTCCGCAGCGGGAGCGCGTTTTAGGAGCGGCCGTTGCGTGGTGAAAGGTTGCGGGTCAAAAATTGCCCGTGGGTTCGGCAAGGCGGGCGCCCGGAAAACCGGGCGGTCCCAGAGCACATCGCGCGTCATTCCGGCGGCGAGATTCTGGGGGGAGAGGGGTGCAATCAGTTTTTTTAAAGTTGAGAGGGGCATGACAGTTATTAAATCGGTTCTTCGCCGGCGAAGTTTACCGAAAAAAAGGCGCCCGTCCGAAACTAGCGGAACCCCAAGATGACGCTATGCACGGCCCGGACGGGCGCGACTCCCTGGGCCAAATTAATTAAATACGAGCCTTCGTGGTGGTGGTAACGCTTCCTTGCGTTACGAGTTTTTGCGTGAAGCTCTGCCGCAGGCTGGTGCTGCTGCTGGCATACGCCTGAACGATCACTCCAATGAGATTGCTCTCATTCACCACTTCGGCGTCGGCCTCATCGTTGTTCACTCCTTGAACGAGGTAGCCGCCCCGAGTTTCGCCGATGACCGAGTGTGCGACGCGCCGTCCGTTGCGCTTTACGTACACTACGGTCATGCCTTTTTTGATGCTGTCGTATTGGATCGGTGCGACGACCACCGCGGTGTTGGCCGCGTAGAGTGGTTCCATCGACTGACCAACCCCCATCAGCGCGATCGCATCCTTGATCTGCGCGGCCATTTTCTCTGCCAATTTCAATTGCTCGCCTTCCGCCACCAAATGCGGGGCGGGCGTGCGCTCTAAAATCGCGGCAAGCTGGCGTTGGGATTTGATCCCCGCTTCCGCCCGAGTCCCTAATCCGATCATCAAAACAACGGCCGCCACTGCCACGCGACCGACGCGTGAAATGTTCCAGAGGGGGAACATTGAGGTGGAAAGCCGCGCGTTTTGCATGGCCTTACCTTAGTGAAATTCGTGACTTTTCTTAATCCGGGCAGACCCTGATAGATGCCGGGGAATGGCCCTAGGGAGACTCCCTGCGCGGGTGCGCCGAATAATTGCTTCTGGGGCTTATCTTTGCCCGTAAATGTGTCGATATCGGGCTTCCATGGTTCGCGTACTCTACGCCGAAGACGACTCGCAGATGACCCAGATGGTGCAGCTCTATTTTATGAGCAACGCGCCAGACTACAGTCTGGAGGTCGTCAGTTCCGGTCGTAAATGCCTTGAACGCATGGCGCAGGAACGTTTCGACGTCGTGCTGGTGGACCTGATGATGCCGGAACTCGACGGGTTGGAAGTGTTGGGACAGTTGTCCGCCCGGCGCGATCCGACGCCGGTGATCATGGTGAGCGGGCACGGGCAGAACGAACTGGCGGTCCAGGCGCTGCGGGCCGGGGCCGTTGATTGCATCGACAAAAATTCTGCGGAATTTCGTCAGATCGCGGATATTGTGCGCCGCGTTCACGCGCGACATCAGGCGAAGGCTTCCGGGCCGGCGGCGATTTCCGTCCCGACGGAAGTGGCGGTGACCTTGGTGGAATCAGTGTCAGCGGAGGGGATGTCGTTGGTTTATTTTTTTAAACGCAACGCGCCGGCGCTGCTGCTTTCGGCGGTGCTGCCAGGGGCGTTTGAAGCGGACCTGGAGCAGCACCTGGCGACTTGTGGTGCGCTCGTCCTTGGGCCCGGGTTGGGGACGGAACTGGCGCTGGAATTGTTGCGCAAGGTGCGTTCACGCTCCGCTGATCTGCCGATCATCGTGGTCTCGGCGATCCCGAAAAGTGAAGCAGCCGTCGCCACGTTTAAACTCGGGGCGCAGGATTTTCTGGTGAAGAAAGAGGGCTTCCAACTGGAGCTGGTGTTCTCGTTGAACCACGCGATCAAACATGCCGCCACAGCGCAACTAAACGTGCGGCTCACGCGCGAGCTCGCGGAATTAAATCATTCGCTGGAAGCGCAGGTGATTGATCGGACGCAGGAACTGCGGGCGATGTCCGGTCGCTTGCTGCAAATTCAGGAGGCGGAGCGCCGGAGCATCGCGCAGGAATTGCACGATCAGATCGGCCAGATGCTGACGGGCCTGAGATTTCAACTCGAAGCCGGCCAAAAGAGCGGGGCGAAATTGGGTGAAGCCCTCGAATTGACGGATGAAATTTTGCGTTACGTGCGCACGCTGACGTTGCAATTGCGCCCGCGGATTCTCGATGATTTCGGTCTGCAGCCGGCGTTGGAATGGCATCTCGACCTTTTCCGCCGGCAAACGGGCATGACGGTGGGATTTGAAATTGCGCTGCCGCCGGCGCGTTTGCCGAGCGAGATTGAGACCACCGTTTTCCGCATGGTGCAGGAGGCCCTGACCAATGTGGCCCGGCACGCGCGCGGGGCGGAAACCAACGTCGCGGTGATTTTGGCGCCGGATGGAAATTTGTTGGTGGAGATCAGTGATCGCGGTCCCGGGTTCGATGTGGAAAAAGCCCTCGTGAAGCGGGATTCGTTGGGGTTGGCGGGATTGGTCGAGCGGGTGCAACTGGCCCGCGGGCACATTGAAATTTATTCGCGCGCCGGGCAGGGAACCCGCATTCACGCAGAATTTCCGCTGCCGGCGGTCGCCGCCTAATTACCATGACGACAATCGTAATTGCCGATGATCACGAAATTGTCCGCCGCGGGCTGCGCAGCTTGCTGGAGGCCGATCCGTCGTGCAAGGTGGTGGCCGATGTGGCGGATGGACTCACCGCAGTTCAGACCGTGGACAAACTCAAGCCCGCGTTGCTCGTGCTCGATTTGAACATGCCGCGGATGCACGGACTCGAGGTGTTGAAGCACGTGCGCACCAGCAGTCCGCACACGCGGGTTATCGTGCTCTCGATGCACAACGATGAACCCTACGTGATCGAGGCGTTGCGCGCGGGAGCGGCGGCTTATTTGCTGAAAGGTTCTGAATCGCTCGAAATCGCGCAGGCGTTGAAGGAAGTCCTCGCTGGCCGCCGCTATTTGAGTGCGCCCCTGTCGGAATGGGCGATCAACGCGCTGACCACCCGCGTCGCCGACACGTCGGATCCACTCGGGGCACTTTCGCCGCGCGAGCGTGAGGTGCTGCAGTTGGGCGCGGAAGGATATGGCAACCCTGAGATTGCCGAAAAACTTTTCATCAGTCCGCGCACGGCGGAGACTCATCGCACGAATTTGATGCGCAAACTCGGTCTGCAATCGCAAACGGATCTGGTACGTTTCTCGATTCGACGGGGAATCATCCAAGCCTGAGTGCCGCCTGTCGGCGGGCGGGCGGTTCAGTTGCTTATGGACTCAAGCACGCGCGATTTGCGCCGAGTAACAGGTTGTACCTATCACTATGAGTTTGGATCGCTCCACCATTGTCACGCTCGGTTCCGCTTTGCCTCCGGCCATCGGAATCTTTGGCCGATTGGAGGCGTTGCTGCAACGGCCCGATACGGATCTGGAGCAGATCGTGGATTTGGTCCGGGTTGATCCCGCGCTGACTTTTCAAATCATCCGGCTCGGTAACAGCGCATTTTATGGTTTGAAGAGCCGATGTGATTCGTTGGAGGAGGCGGTGGCCCGGATTGGTTTTGGCGACATTCATAGTTTGGTGGGACTCGTGGCGGCGCGGCACGCGTGTCAGCAGGATCTCAAGGCCTATCAATTACCGGCCCGTCGTTTTTGGGAAAATTCCATTGCCACTGGCCAGTTGATGGCGGCGTTCGCCGCCCGCAACGGAGTGGATGTGCGCAATGCGTATTCCACGGGATTGCTCCGTAATCTCGGACGGATCGTCATTAATAATTACACCGGGGCTGTGCGTTACCCGGGGGTGTCGGCCGCCCGTGATCTCGCCGCGTGGGAAATGGCGACCTATGAAATCAGCGCGGCCGAAGTCGGCGCGATGTTGCTGGAGCACTGGCGTTTTTCACCGGACACCGTTGCGGCGGTTCGGGGGCATTGTAATCCTGCTGCGGCCGTTGAAGCGGCATTGCCGGCGGCGATGTTGCACCTCGCTGCCGCTGTGGCGGATGGTTGGGGATTGGGCCTGCCGGGCGAACAGTGCCTTTGGCAGGAAGACGTCGCGATGCTGAATCGTTCCGGGCTGACGGAAGCCAGCGCGCAGGAGGCGATCGAGGAAGCCCAGAAAAATTTCACCAAGATCGCCGGCATGCAGTGGGCGAACGCGGCCTGATTTTCCCCGTGATGAGCGCAGCCGGCACAGGGACAAAGACCGTGAAGTTGAGCGTGGCGACGGTACGCGGAATTATTTGCCGGTGGGTGCCGGATCACGTCAGTGTGATGAAAATAATTTCGCATAGCATTGATTTTCAATGGATAGTGAATGACTTAAAAAGATGGCATATTTCCCGCTAACTTGTGAGTAACTTTATGCGCAAGCCAAATTCCCATTCCGATCGCGGCACCACACCCAGTGTGACGTCTGAGCGTACCTCCAACCCTGAACGGGCGTCAGCAGGAGCCCAGCAGAACCCTCAAGTGGTCGCCGAAAGACTCCGGGCCGCAGCGCGGCTGCTTTTTTCCCGATAGAATTCGTCTGGGGCGGATAGCGTGAATCTCCGGCGGATTCATTTTTCTGATCCCGCCTTTGAGTGATCTGGTCGAATTGTCCTTGGCTCCTGCATCGGAGAACTGAATTGCAGGCAGGTGCGACTCATTACGTTCGCGTTTGGTGACGGAGTGGAAAAGTGGTGTTTGGTGATGTGCCTGCTTTAGGTCGTGTGTGGGAGGCCAATAGTTATTGGTACACTTCACGGACCGTCGTGAAAAACAGCTCTCAATTTCCTGAGCAATCCACCTTGAGTGCCCGGTCGTTTACTTCGACATAAACCGATCCGAAAAATCGGTTGTTTTGCTTCCAAGCTCAGAATCAAACGTGAGCAGTCGAGCCAATCGCCCGGCAAATAGGGTTGTCGCGACACCGACGACTAGACCGATCCAACAGTAAATCGGAAAGCTAGCCAAAACCGGATTCATCGCGAACGCCTGTCCGCCCAACGATGCCATGTTATGAAGCTGAAGTAGTCCGATCGAACAGGTAACCACCAAGTAAAGTCCAATAAGTCTTACGATCAAAGTGGGGGTTTTCATATAGATGTGGGTCGATTTTCAAACCGAACTGACGAGGTGAATGGGTAATTTCAGACCGAACCATTAAACGGTTCCGTATGCCCCCCAGTGTCAATCGACAACCGACGAGTGGGTGTTTCCTCACCGTAAATCTCGTACCCGCAATTTTCGGGTGACCGCTTGCCCGTTTCATTTTTGCGGAGAGATTTTGCTCACGGAAACGGGAGTATCTTTTTTTCGGAACGGCTCAATCCGAACAGGCCATGTCTTTCCATTTTTGGCCGCGTAGTGTGCGGCCACGAAAAATAATGGCGGAGGAGGAGGGATTCGAACCCCCGGTGAAGTTGCCCCCACGTCTGATTTCAAGTCAGGTGCCTTAAACCACTCAGCCACTCCTCCAAAGAGTGCGTCGCGACAATTAGGTAATATTTAATCAGGTCAATTGCGGATGAATCGAAAAAATCGAGGGGCCGGTTCAGCTTAAGTTCGCGCCCGCCGATCAGGCGTTTTTCACCTCGCAGCGTTGGGGTTTTGCTTTACGGTTCGCTCGTAAGTTCGTCGCAGGGCCATGCGTCGCACCCGCACAATTATGGCCAACACGAACAATTCAGTCGCAGAAATGCAGGGATTATATGGTCCGTTCACCATGGCGGAACGGGTCGTGCAAAAAATCTGGCTGCAACGGGATTTCGATCCAACGGCCGCGTGCCTGACCGATGGTCGCACGCTGGAAGTGCGCTCGACCGGAACGTGGAATTTGCTGGGCGGGCCGGATTTTCGCTCGGCCCGGGTGATGATCGGAGGCGAGATCGCGATCGGTGATGTGGAGGTTCATTTTCACGCGTCCGATTGGCGGGCACACGGTCATGAAGCCGATGTCGCCTACGATAACGTCGTATTGCATGTCGTGTTGTTTCCGCTGCGGGCAGGGGAGAAACCGGCGTTGCACCGGACTGGGCGCGCGATTCCCACTTTAGTCCTGCTGCCTCTGCTTTATCGGGACTTGGAGGAATACACGTCCGACGATGCGCTTGAGATTATCACGGCCCGAGATGAGTGGCGGTATTTTGCCGAGCTCGCCGCTCGACCATTGCCGGATCTGCAGCGTTTGCTGACAGCCAAGGCGCAGGAGCGGTGGCGTCAAAAGGTTCACTTCGCGAGAGTAAGAATTGAGAAACTGGGGTGGGCTGCGGCCCTGCATCATGCGGCCTTGGAAATTCTGGGTTACCGGCACAATCGGGCGGCCATGGTGGTGGTGGCGGGACGGTATCCATTGGAACAATGGACCGACGCCCTCGACACGAAGCAGGTCTATGCGGAAAATAAAACGCGCTGGCAGTTGCAGGGCGTGCGCCCGGCGAATCATCCGTTCGTGCGGCTGCAACAGTATCATCGCTGGGTGTCGGCTAATCCTCAGTGGCCCGATCACGTTTTGCGGTTGGGTGCGGAATTGCCGCATGAACGCTGGGTCGATACGCCTACCCGAATCGCGCGACGGTCCTTGCATCTTAATCAGCGCCGGGAATGCCTCGCGCATGATCTCCTGCGGGACACGATTGGCGGGACGCGGTTGGATAATTTGGTTTGCGATGGTTTGCTGCCCTTGCTCGCCGCTGAGACGGGAAATGACTATTTCGCGCTCTGGTTTCACTGGTTTGTGGGGGATGTGCCGGACCAGGTCCGCAACACGTTAAACAAGCTCGGTTTGGCCAATGGCCAATCGCAACCTCTTTGCCATGGATACGCTCGTGGACTGCTCAGTTGGTTTTTGGATTGTGAAGCTCGTGCAAGTGGCTGATTGGCTGAAAATTTGCAGGGGCTTGACAAGCGTTCGCACCGTTCAATATCTTAATCATCCTACAACTAGTTCACTTTCTAAAAGTGGGCCCTCGGGTCCGCTTTTTTTTTCCCATTAATCTAAACACACCATGAGCAGCGAAATCTTGTCCGTTCTC
>JANYFP010000490.1 GCA_025362555.1 Verrucomicrobiota bacterium | reverse complement strand
CGCGCCGGCGTCGATGTCCTGTGTTTCGGTGGCACCAAAAACGGCATGAGCTCCACCGAGCTCGTCATATTCTTCAAGAAAGAGCTCGCGCGCGATTTTCAATACCGCGTGAAACAGGGAGCTCAGCTCGCCTCAAAACAGCGTTTCGCCGCCGCGCAATGGGTGGGCATGCTCGAAAGCGGTGCCTGGCTGCGGCACGCCGCCCACGCCAACGCGATCGCGAAAAAACTGGCCGATGCGCTGCGTCCGCTGCCCCAAATAAAATTCATCGCCGAGCCCGTCGTGAACAGTCTGTTCGTCGAAATGCCGAAGTCCGTGGCGGAAGCACTATGGGCCCGCGGCTGGCACTTTTATCGCTTCATTGGTGACGACGGCTACCGGCTCATGGGCTCTTGGGCCACGCCCCCGGAAGCAATCGAACGCTTTGTCGCCGAGCTAAAAATTTGCCTTCAAAACTCGGGGCCTAAGTGAAATCGACCGAACGCAGATTCAGCCGCAGCATCCTTTCCGAAGTGTAGGAGCGTGCTTGCAAGCGATTCGGCGAATTCGGTGGACCGCCACTTTCACCGCCCAACCGCGCATAAAAAAACGCCTCCTTCGAAGGAGACGTTTTGCCTGAAAAACTAATTTAAAGCGGAGGCTTATTTGCCAGCCGGAGCGGGAGCAGCGGCCTCTTTTGGCGCGTCTTTCACGCCGAGCAACTCAACCTCAAAAATGAGGGTCGATGCCGGTGGGATACCTTGATTGCCTTCGTCGCCGTAGGCGAGCGCTGCAGGCAGGTAAAGTTTGATCTTACCGCCCACCGCGACTTTTTGCAGACCTTCAACCATGCCGGAAATCATCTGGTTGGGCAAAAGAACCATCTCGGCCGGCTGACCGCGCTCGATCGAGCTGTCAAACACCTGACCGCTCGCCAGCGAGCCCGTGTACTGAATCGTAACCTGCTGGCCGACCTTTGGTGTCGCACCCGTACCGGCCTTGAGCATCTCGTAACGGAGGCCGCTGGGCAGTTCGACGACATTCTTGTTTTCTTTCAGCTTCGCAAAAAACGCCGAGGCGAGCGCCACGTTTTCCGCCTTCAGCTTGAGCATATACACTTCATTCTTTTTCCCGAGGAAGGCTTCGAGATCAGGCCCGATTTCCTTCAGGTTAAAGGTCGGCTCAGCACCGGAGGCCGCACCCAACAGACCGCGGCTCATCGCCTCAACTTCCGCTTTCGTGAAACCGAGCTGGTTCAAACCCATGCGCATACCGGTATACCAGCCATAGGCCTCAGCCACTTGGGCCTCGGTGAATTTCGTCTTGGCTGGAGCGGCGACCGCAGGAGCTGGAGCGGCGGCTTGGTCGCCAGCAGACACGCCTGGGACTTTGAATTTAATCGCATCATCTGCGGAGGCTGCAACCAACAGGCCCATGGAGATGAGGCCTGCACTTAATTTGGATATGAATTTCATTTCGAGGAGGTAAGCCCGGTTATGAAACGGCCCGGGCGGTTTTGTGCCGTTAAAAAAGCCGGAAATTGGCGCTCACCCCACAAAAATCAATCCCTTTGCAGATAAAACCCATCAATGCGTCCAATGAATCCAGAGCTTGTCAGGCCGCACCATCCGTTTACATTTAGTCAATCCCATGAATGAAAACCAATTCTGGCACAGCACCGATGGCCAGATCCTTACGGTAAAAAATAAGGGCACCAATAGTGTCGCCCTCACTCTGGCCTTCTGGCCACGCAACGTCGCCGAGATGGAGTTCCTCAAGGCTCGCCTCGCTGACCTGAAGTTCACCGAACGCAGCTCCCTGGCCCGCATCGGCATCGAAATGCTCCTCCAAGGCGCGCCCACCGTGGACGGCAACCGCCTCCTCCTCGAGGCCGAGGCCTTCATCTACGACACGAATTTCCCCAACGCCTCCTACTGGAAGAAATTACTTCGCTCCGGCACTCCCGTCGGTCGACTGTTCTACGCTCCCATCGCCGCCAAACTCACCAGCGCAGAGATCTGGGCGGCCATCAAGGCCAACGACCTCAAGCTGCCCAACACGATCAGCATCGACAGCCGCGGGCGCGTCTTTCTGACCCCGCACCAAGTCAGCTACACCCTCTCGGCGAAACTCCAACGCCTGAATTTCGAGCACATCGTCAGCGGTCACGCTGGCCGCTCGTTTCTCGACAAGGTTCAGGTTCGCCACGACGCCACCCCACTCACCATCCCGCCACACTCGGGCATCCTCACGAGTTGCTCCATGTATTTGAAAGAGCACTTCGTCGTCCTCAATCAGGGCGAAGGAAATTTCGGCCTGCACACCAGTGCCATCCTCCTCGATCCGATTAAAACTTTTGGTACGAACGTGATGCTGGAAATCTACAACACCGGCGACCAGCCCGTCGTGAATCCGATGGTGTCGGTCGATATTTTCCGCGCCCCGCCGTTCGACGATCCCGAAGTCAAGACGCTCACGAAAAAACGCCAACGCCTGCTTTCCACTGCCAGTCATTTATACAAATGCCTCGAGAATAATCCGCCCCAACTCACGGCGGATCCCAAACCAAAAACAAAAATCATCGTCCGCGGGCAAAGCGCGACGATGGAAAACCGGTCGGTCTTCGTCCGTGCCAACGAAGATCTCAAAAAGTTTCTCGAAGGCGACGCCTGCCCCGTCGGCAGCCGCACCATGATCCAGGCCCTCGACAACGCACCGGCTGACGCCGACACGTTGATCATCGATTTCTTCCCTGACCTGCTGGAGCACATCGAACTCCTGACGCGCATCGGCGACGTAAAACTGAAAAACATCATCTTCCGCCAGGCGTCACGCACGCACGGCTACTTCCTTTCGAGCAACGCCCATGCCCGGCTCGATACCTTCAGCGCCATTGGCGTGAAGGTTTATTGGTATGATGACGTCACGCAGGATCTCTACATCCACACGTACAAAAAAGACCATGGCTTTTTCGTCCGCGAAGAGACCGCACGCAAATTCCAAGAGAGCACCATCCTCGCTTTCTACGGTTCGGCCGTCGGCATCGAACAATCCGATACCGATCGCATCACGCGTCTCGTCGAACAACTCACCGGCTTCATCGGGCCGAATGTCGGCGTGCTCACGGGTGGCGGTGGAGGTGTCATGCGACTCGCGACCGACCAAGCGCGTAGCAAAGGCGCACTCACCGGCGCGTGCTTCCTCGAACTCGAAGCCCAACCGCCGGAACTCGGCGTGGATTTCTTCAACACCTTCCAGGAATCATCGCGTCACTTCCGGCAAAAATGGTTCGAAGCGGCGGATTTCTGCATCTTCAACGTCGGTGGCGTCGGCACGCTCGAAGAAATTGGCATCGAGATGTGCAACCTGAAACTCGGCATCCGCCCGCGCGTGCCGTACGTGTTTTTCAACGCGAAATACTGGGCCGATCTCCGCCGCCAAGTCCGCACGATGATCAGCACGAAGCGTTCGCCGGCATGGATCGCCGATTACATCCTCTTCACCGACGACCCCGACGAAGTCGTCCGCTTCTACCGCAAGACGCTGCAAGTGCTTTGATGCGGCAAGGCCGGTCGCAACGAGTTCGAACCGTATCGGCCCGCCGCCAGCTTTCCCTCTCGAGATTGTTCGACCCCAATCGGGCCGCAAGCCGGGGCTTTACGCCGGGCCGAACCGTGTCCATCTGTGTCATCTGTGGTGCATAAACTCCCTTCCTCCCTCCTCGTCGTCGGTTCCGGCGGGCGCGAACATGCGCTCATCAAGTCACTCGCCCCGAGCCACCTCGAAAGGACCGCGCTTTCTCCCGCGCCGCCGCGACTGATCTGCGCTCCGGGCAACGCTGGCATCGCCCAGGAAGTTCCTTGTTTCCCCGTGGCCGTGGACGATATCGCCGGCCTCGTCGCCCTCGCCCAACGCGAGAAAATAGAATTTGTGGTCGTCGGCCCCGAAGTTCCGCTGGCGCTCGGTCTCGTCGACGAACTTCTCAAAGCGGGCATTCCTGCGTACGGCCCGAAAGCCGACGGAGCGCGCCTTGAAGCCTCGAAAATTTTCACGAAACAAATTCTCCTGAAATACAAAATCCCGACTGCGGCCGCCGGAATTTTCAGCGAAGTCCCCGCCGCCCTCGACTACCTCCGTCAACGCCAAGCTCCCATCGTCATCAAGGCCGATGGCCTCGCCGCCGGCAAAGGCGTGGTGGTCGCACAGTCGCTCGCTGAAGCCGAGGCCGCCGTGCACGACATGCTCGCGGGCAATAAATTCGGCTCTGCCGGCAGCCGGATCTTAATCGAAGATTGTTTATTCGGCGAAGAAACCTCGATCCTCGTGGTCGTCTCGGGGCGCGACTACGTCATCCTCCCCACTTCCCAAGATCACAAACGCATCGGCGACGGCGACACCGGCCCCAACACCGGCGGCATGGGCACTTATTCCCCCGCCGAAGTCGTCACGCCGGAACTGCTCAGGCGCATCGACCACGAAATCGTCAAACCATCCGTCGATGCGATCGCCGCCGAAGGCATGGATTTCCGCGGCACCCTTTTCATCGGCATCATGCTCACGCCCTCAGGCCCGAGCGTGATCGAATACAACGCGCGCTTCGGCGATCCCGAGACCCAAGTCGTGCTCCCGCGCATCAAAACCAATTTGCTCACGCTGCTCTGGGCGGCGGCAGTCGGTGAATTGCGCGGTTTTAAACTCGACGTGCTACCGGACTACGCCCTGTGCGTGGTGATCGCGGCCAAAGGTTATCCGGACAACCCACCCAAGGGCGACGTCATCACGTTCCCGTCCGTCCTTCCGCCGCAAACCGCCATCACCCACGCCGGCACGGCAAAAAACTCCGCCGGACAAATCGTGACCAATGGCGGACGAGTCCTCGGCGTCACCGCGCTCGCCCCCACTCTGCGCGAGGCCGCCGACCGTGCCTATGCCGCTTGCGAAAAAATCGAGTGTGCATCCAAATATTATCGGCGCGACATCGGCGCCCGCCAACTCAACCGCACATGAACAAATTATTCTCGTTCTTCGCCCTCACGCTCCTCGTCACTGCTCTCCCGGGTGCGCAGGTTCATGCCGGCGAACCGGCCGATCTCGGTTACAATCTTTCCTACGTCCGCGTTCACTCGCTCGCTGACGCCGCCCCGGCGCTGCAATCTGCGCTCTCGATCAAACACGCCTGCGTCCTCGACGTTCGTTATGCCACTGCTACAGACGAATCAATCGGTGCCTTGCGCACCGCACTGGCCGGGCACCCCACCGATGTCCCACTCTTTATTTTGATCAGCCCCGCCACGCCCGCGAGCGTGATCGAGGCAGTGAATCCCGCGACTCCGGTTACGTACGTGACGCTGGGGGTTGCCGGTTCCCATCCGTCCCCGAAAATCACGGTTAATACCGCGCCGGAAACTGATCGCGCGGCCTACGACGCCTTCGAACACGGCACGCCCATCGCCACCCTCATTTCCGGCAAAATCGACAAAGACCGCTTCGATGAAGCGACCCTCGTCCAGGAATTTAAAAACGGTAATCCCGACCCTGAATCGCCCGCCCCGGCCACCCATGCAGAGACCAAATCGACCGAGCCCCACGAAAAAACCGCGGCACTCACCGACCACGATCCGATCAGGCCGCATGCGAAGTGCGTTC
>JANYFP010000457.1 GCA_025362555.1 Verrucomicrobiota bacterium | reverse complement strand
CGTCGGGATGGTGGGCCCGCGCGTGCTCAATCCGGATCGCTCGAAACAAAATTCCTGCCGCGAATTCCCAAATCTATGGAATAAATTTTGCACTGTCGCAGGCCTTTCGCGGCTTTTCCGTTCATCCGCCTGGTTTTCGGGCGAAGAAATGCATTGGTTTGATCATCGGCAAGAACGCGCCGTGGACGCGTTGGTGGGCTGCTTTATCATGACCCGCCTCAAGGCCGTCGAAGAGTTCGGACTGCTCGATGCTAATTTCTTTATGTACGGCGAGGATGTGGACTGGGGGCGCCGGTGCCGGGATGCAAAATGGAAGGTGATGTTTTTTCCTGGCGCGGAATCGATTCACTATCGCGCCGCGAGTTCGGGCAACGATCCCGTGCGATTTGCCACGGAGGCACTACGCGCGGAATTTCAACTCTGGCGAAAGCATCGAACGTCGGTGGAAGTAGCATTACTCTGGTGCTTGATGTTGATTCATTACACCTTTCGCTTAAGCCGGGCGCTCCTTATCGCCACTCTCCAACGGCGGTGGAATCCCACGCTTCGAATCGAGTACACCGCCCGCGCGGCCTGCCTCCGCGCGCTATTTCTCGGTTCGCCCCGCCGCTGACTGGATCGGAAATCCCCGGAGGGCGGAAGCCAAATTGGAGCGGCTTTACGCCGCGATGGCGCCTGAAGGGCGCCTCCTCAACGGGCTACTTTAAAATGTCACCCGGCCCGGGAGGGCCGGGATCCGATGAACTTAAATTCCGCGGGCGGGTTAACCGTTAATTTTCGCTAATCGGCGCTAATTCAGGAAATAGGCGGCTTTCGCTTTGGGATTTTCCGTTAGTCGATCAGGTGAACCATTCTTCGGCTCGGGTTCTTTTGGCTTACGTGATTAGCGTCAATTAGCGTGGATTAGCGGTTTCTCATCTGGGTTTTCCAGGGTTACTGCAGCGTGACTTTGCCTTCGAGCTTGAGTGCGTTTGAGGCGCTGCCGACTTGAATCATGTACTCGTGGGCCTCGGCTTTCCACGCGTGCGTAGTGCTATCCCAATAGGAAAAATCTCGGGCGGTTAAACGCACTCGCACGACTTGGCTCTGGCCGGGCTTCAGCGTTATTTTGCTGAAGCCTTTCAATTCTTTTTCCGGACGAGCCACGGCGGAGTGCGGATCGCGCACGTAAATTTGTGCGGTCTCGGCGCCGGTGGTTTTTCCGGTATTCGTGACGGTGAATTCCACACTCACGCGACCGTCACCCACGAGGACGTCGGGGGTCAGGCGGAGATCCTTGTATTCAAACGTCGTGTACGAAAGGCCGTGGCCGAAGGAATAAAGTGGCTCGATTTTTTTGGATTCGTACCAGCGGTAGCCAATGAAAATTCCTTCGCGGTAGTTGATGGTGTTTATCCGGTGGGCCATGTTGTTGTCCTCATCCCAACCGGAATAAAGTTTTTCTCCTTCGGGCAGATAACCGAAGCCCGGGGAATCTTCGAAACGTTTTTCAATGGTGATGGGGAGTTTGCCGGACGGATTGGTTTCGCCACAGATAATTTCGGCGAGCGCACGGTTGCCATTTTGCCCGGGATACCACGCGTAAAGAATCGCGGCCGCTGATTCGTTCCAGGCGGTGAGTTTGAGGCCGCCGCCGGCGTTGACGATGATGATGGTGTGTGGATTTAGCGCGGTGGCGCGGGTCACGCGTTTCTCCTCGACGTCGGGCAAGGCGAAGGGTTTGTCCCAGCCTTCACTGTCCGTCGTGCCCGTGCTGAGCAGGACGACGCTCGCGGCTTTGAGCTGTTCATCAGTTGGTTCCTTCACGTAGGTGAGTCGGTCGCCGTAGGTGTCTTTCAATGCCTGGAGTAGCGTGACATGATTGTAGCCGACGACTTCGGCGGAGCCGAGGCCGCGGGCGATATTTTCCACGTACAGACCGGTGAGGAGAATGGTTCCCGTGCTCTCTTTGCGCAGGGGGAGCACGCCTTGATTTTTCAGGAGCACGACGGATTCGCGCGCAGTTTGCAGGGCGATCTGTTCGTGCTCGGAAAATTTGGTGGCAAAGTAGGAATCTTGCACCGGGCGATCGTAGAGGCCCATCGCGATGCAAGTGCGGATGATGCTTTTCGCCATGCGATCAATTTGGGCGATGGTGATTTTGCCGGCTTTGAGGAGACGATCGGCGTCGGCTTTGAGAAATTTGTCGCCGGGCATTTCGAGATCCTGACCGGATTTCACAATTTTCTCGGCGTCCCAGACGGACCACCAATCGGACATGACGAGCCACTTGTAGCCGAGTTCGCCGCGGAGCAGTTGATTGATCACGAAATCGCTTTGGCCGCACCACTCGCCGTTGAATTGATTGTAGGAAGTCATCACGGCCATGGCGCCCGCATCGATGCCGGACTTGAAGGCGGGCAGGTAGATTTCGTGCAGCGTGCGTTCGTCGATAACGGAGTTGGAGGTGCGGCGGTAGAAATCGGTTTCGTTGCCGATGAAATGTTTGATCGTCGGGATGGTGCCGGTGTCGAGGACGCCCATGACGTAGCGTTCGATCAGGCGCGAGGTGAGCAGCGGGTCTTCGCCGAAGTACTCAAAGTTGCGGCCGTATTGGGCGTGGCGATAGAGATTCATGCCCGGCCCGAGGAGAATGGCGATGCCGCCAGCCCGGCATTCTTCGCCGATACTGTGGGCGTATTTGTAGGCGAGGCCGGGATTCCAGGTGGCGGCGAGGGCGAGGGGATTGGGGAACGCCGTGGATTTCTCGAGAGCAGTACTGACGTTGCGCCGAATGTTTACGCCGCCCGTGGCATCGGAGAGAAAAAGTTCCGGCATGCCGAGTTCCGGGAAGCCTTTGATATAAAATCCGTTGTAGCCGGAGACGAGCTGGAGCTTTTGCTCCACGGACATTTTGCCCAGGACTTCCGTGGCGCGTCGATCAGCGACTTCGTAGCTGACCGGCGTTTTAAATGAAGGCTCGGCGTGCGAAAGCAGTGGGCTGGCGAAAATCGCGATTAGTGCGGGAACAACGCGGAGGAATGAGCCGGGGGCGTGAATCATGAGAGTGCGGGGCGAGGGGTTCTTAGCACTTTGGAATCCGTGACGCCCGGAGCCAAACCTAATTCGCGAGCGAGCTGGCCGCCCTCGGTGGGCAAAGGCACCCCGCCCACAAAATCCGCCAGTGGGATTTGTTTTAAATGCCCCGGAGTTTGCCTCGGGGGTTTTTACTCGCGGGATTTGTTAGAGATGGGGCGGCATGGCCCGGTGTAGGAGCTTGCTTACAAGTGATTCAGGAAGTCTGTTGTCGACGCGCGCGCTGATCGCTTGCAAGCAAGCTCCTACATTCGGCAAAGAGGTTGAGTTTGATTCACTCAAAACTTCAGCCTGACTTGCGCTGACGTGATTTGGTCCGAGCGGAGAGCTCGATGATTCTGGCTGCGGGGAGGTCGCCGCAAATCTCTCAGTGGTGCGCAATCGTCTCTTCGACTTTGGCCTTCTGCACTTGGAGCCGACCATTAAACATTAATAAACTCAGAGTTATATCGGCTTTTTTTTCAGCCATGGCGTAAATGGTCTCTTTGGTGGTTCCCATGCCTACGCCCTGATTGGCCGACAGTGACATGATCGGAACTTCCCGGGTGCCGGCGGCCACTTGAGTCATGCCGAGATCCTTTTTGAAGTTGTAGATCCACACTTCAACTTTGTTTCCATCCACGGGTGCCATGGGTTGAATTTCCGCAGGTTCACCAAGCTTTTGCCGGATGACATCAGCCGTCATGCCCACTTCCAGTTTTGGGAATGGCATTCCGGTGTCGGCTTGGACCGGGGCTGTGGCCGCCGTTTTGGCGGGAGCTTCGGTGGTCGGGCTCGAGCAACTGCAGAGCAAGTAGCCCGACGCGATTAGAACGGAAAATGAGAGAATACGAGTGCGCATGTTGGTAGGAAATTAGGTAAGAGTATAACACTAGTCCGATGGATAATCCTTCCAAATTGTTTTTTGGGAAAGATGGCTCGTTAGGCCAGTTGCAACGTTACTTTCAACCACGATAAAAAGGGCACAACCCCGAGTGGGTGGAGCGGTTTTATTCCGCGATGTTCGGCGGGCGTAGAGAAATCGCGGCGTAAAGCCGCTCCTACAGCTCGGTCGGCAATAACGGCTCGGTTTAGTGTCCGGCTTCGAGGTCGCCGGGTTTGAGGAGGGGCGCGAAGAGGGCCTTGTTGGAGCCCTTCATGTAGGCTTCCTTGGCTTCAATCGTTCCGTCTTTGACTCGAGCCATGAGACTATTGTCCATGGTGATCATGCCGTCGGACACGCCGCTTTCGATAATGCCGCGAATGTTGGCGATCTGCCCGGAGCGAATGGTATTCGGCAGGGCTTCGTGCTGGAGCAAAATTTCGTGGACGGCGCACCGGCCCTTCGGAACGCGCTTGCAGAGAAGTTGCGCGACCACGCCCGCGAGACAGCCGGCGAGCATGACGCGCACCTGGTTTTGTTCCTCGGCGGGAAACGTGTTGATGATGCGATCGACGGTCTTGGGCGCGTTGTTCGTGTGCAGGGTGCCGAAAACGAGCATGCCCATCGACGCGCAGGAGAGCGCGAGCTTGATGGTTTCCATTTCGCGCATTTCGCCGAGGAGCACGATGTCCGGGTCGTGACGCATGGCGCCTTTGAGTGCGGCCCCGAAGGTCTGCGTGTGCTCGCCGACTTCGCGGTGGACGATCACGGATTTTTTGCACTGATGGACAAACTCGATCGGGTCCTCGATCGTGATAATGTGTCGGGCGAGGTTCGTGTTAATGTAATCGATCATCGCGGCGAGCGTGGTCGATTTACCCGAGCCGGTCGGGCCGGTGACGACGACCAAACCCTGATCGAGGTGGCAAAGTTTTTTCAGCGCTTCGGGCAATTTGAGCTCGTCGAAGGAAAGAATCTTGGCGGGAATTTGCCGCAAGACGGCGGCTTGGCCCCAGTGATTGTAGAGGAAGTTGGCGCGGAAACGGGCGAGGCCGGTGACTTCATGCGCGAGGTCGAGATCTTTGCGTTCGAGAAATTCCTTCCAGCGTTTCTCCGGGCAAATTTCTTTGAGGTAGGCCTCCATTTGTTTTCCATCGATGGGCTTGTCGCCGATCGGCACGAGCGAGCCGGAGATGCGGGATTTCGGAGGCAGGCCGACGGTGAGGTGGAGGTCGGAACCACCTTTTTCGAGCATGGTGCGGAGAAGTGCGTCGATGGCGGCCATGGGCTAGTTTGGAAAGTAGGATAGGTTAAGCGCGGATAGCGCGAAGCGTCGCAAGGGGGCGACGAAGTTGGCTCGGCGAATATT
>JANYFP010000453.1 GCA_025362555.1 Verrucomicrobiota bacterium | reverse complement strand
ATCCCGGTTGCTGCCGCCGCCATCGGCCACGTTGAGCATGACTTGCGCGGGCTTGTAGAGGAAGCTGCGGATTTTTCCGAGCAGTGATAGCTCGAGATTAATTTTTACCCACAATGACTGTTCTTTTAGGTCCTTGATTTTGAATTCACGGTTAACTTCGGCGGTTTCCGTGCGGATGAATTTCGGGGCATAGCGTGTCGCGTCAAACGCGGCGGGTAGCCGTTTCCAGAGGAGGAATCCCTTTTCGCTCAAGAGATATTCGTAGCGATAAGGCAGGAGTTGCAGCACCTGGGCGTCGTCCATCGAGAGCAGGCGACTGTCGATCGTCTCGACTCGCGTCAGGAAAAAATCCGGGGCCCGGTCGGATGCAAGAAACTCCCCATTGAGCTGCGCGAGTGCCGGCGTGAACGTGGCATAACTCTGAATCACCGGGCGCGGGCGGTAATTGAATCTATTGAAGAACGCGACGCTTTGCTCGCAGCCCAGCACGTCGATGGTGGCATCGCCGACGATCTTGCGCGTTTGCGACAGATCCGCTCCGGCGCGAGCCACCGACAAGAGATCCCGGTAGCGCTGGCGGGTTTCCTTCCATTCGACGACCTGCGTTACATTGCGCCAGATACGATCCTGCATCCAGCCAAGCGACAAACGGACCGTGCTGTCCAAGGCGCTTTCCAGTGCCCAGAGGGAAAAAGCAATCGTCACGGCAAAGACCCAGCGATGGCGGAAGCGAAATATATCCGGATCATCCAGCAGCACGGGGTAGGCGATGAGCGGCAGCAGGGCACAGTAGAAGAATCCGATCATGTGGCCGTCGGCCCGCACGAAACCATGTTTCCAATTCAGATAAATATAGGCGCCCAGCAGTATGCTGTTGGCCCAGGCGCGGGGTTTGTCGCGACCGAGAAACAGCGGCAAAATCGCGTAAACGGCGAGAATGGTAAGGACGACGATTCCCTTCCAGAGCGCCGTGGCAGGGGCGGGGATGCCCATGGCGGATTGGTAGCCCTGGCTGATTTGCCACGAACCGCGAAAATAGTCAGGGAGATTGCCTAGGTGCTGGCCGCAACCGATCCAGATGCCCAAATAAACGGCGACGAACACTCCGCCAAGCAGCGCGACTTCGGTGCCGCGCTTACGCCATAGGCCATAGGACAAATTGATCAGAATAATTACGCCTGCGAGGAGGTAGTCAGTGAATTTGATCTGCGAATAGCCGGCCAGGATTACGGCGATCACGACGAGGTGAAGGCGGTTGGGTTGATCGAGCAGGCGCAGCAGTTCGAACCCAAGGATCGCGAGGACGATCATGTGCAACGCATCTTCGTAGAGCATCCCGAACATGAAAATGAACAGGAAGAACGCCAACCGTTTGGCACCTTCCAACCGCAAACCCTGCCGCAGAACAACGGTGGCGGAGATGATCGCTAGTACGAGCTGACCGACAATCAGGCTCCAGAATTGCAGGCCGAAGTAAGTCTTGCCCATGATGAATCCCAGGGGCCCGTACGTGAACACCACATCGCGTCCGAATTGCATGCCGTTCTCATAGAAATACCCGAGGGCCATGCGCCACGAGGGGTCGAGGCCGGGCGCCGGCACGTTGGGAAAGGTGAACGTACCGGCAATCAACAAGAGGTAGACCAAGCTCCCGCCAAGAACTCGGGAGACCGCAGGCGGTAAAAGAGGGCGAGGGGGATTTGAGACCATCAAGGGTTGTTTTTTGGCGAAGAAAACGGGTTCCGTCTAGCTGGAACTGTGAGCAGAGTCATCGCGGCGTGATTTGAGTCGACCCTTGAAGGATCTGGAGGTGGGGAGTCTATGGTGCACACGGCATGACACGGACCAAGGGCGAAACCGCTATCCCTATGCGCCGATTTTTATGGGGAGTCTGGCCAGCAGGCGTTAACGGGGTATACCTGGTTTGGTTCAACCCACTACTGTGTGTGCCTGTGCTTTCGTTTTTCGCATAGCCGACTTTGGGTAGGGGCCATTGCCCTCAATGGCTTTTAGTCCGGGCTAGGCGGTTGAGGGCAACCGCCCCTACCGATTCATTGGTTCAGAAAAGTCTAGGGTCGGTATTCGTATTCCGCGCTACTCAATCCGCGTTATTACGCAGACACGGCCGAAACCTCCGAGGGTTCTCAGACTTTGATGGTGAAGAGTTCGGGGTGCAAAATGCCTTCGGCGACGCGGGTCGTGGGGCCGCTCATCTTGATCGAGAAGTCCGGGGAGATTTCGATGCCGATCTGGCCGCCGGGCATGTGCACGGTCAAATTCGCATCCACCAACCCGAGCTTGTGTGCCACCGCAGCCGAGGCGCTGGAACTGCTGCCCGAGGCGAGCGTGTAACCGGCGCCGCGTTCCCAGATTTCGATCTGCACGTTTTGCCGATCGAGGACTTTGAGGAATTGCACGTTGATCCGGTTGGGAAAATTTTTATGCGTCTCGATATCGGCACCGTATTTCTTGGCGAGGTCGGCGGTGATTTCCGGCAGCACGATCACGCAGTGCGGATTGCCGATGCCGGCGGCGCAGAAAATGAACTCGCGGTCCTGGATCGTGAACTTCTCGTTGAGGACGAGACGCACGGGGCCGGCCACGGGGATTTGGTCACTTTGAAAAGTCACGCGGCCCATGTCGACGAGGATCAACTGTCCGTCCTGCAGGACACGGGATTCGACCACGCCGCCGGGGACTTCGATGGTGAAGGGAGCCGCACCGGTGAGTTTCTGATCGTGGAGGAAACGGGAAAAGATGCGCAGCCCGTTGCCGGATTTTTCGGCTTCGGAACCGTCGGGATTGAAGATGCGCAGACCGAATTGCGCTTTCGGCGTCGCCAAGGGGCCCCACAGGATGCCGTCGGAACCGACACCGAAGTTGCGGTGGCAGATGACGCGGATCTGCTCGACGGTCGGAGCGGCCCAACCGGAGAAGTCGGCCGGATCGAGGACGATGTAGTCGTTGCCGAGAGCGTGGTATTTGTGGAAGCGCATAATAAATCAGGATGCCGATTTGGA
>JANYFP010000407.1 GCA_025362555.1 Verrucomicrobiota bacterium | reverse complement strand
GAATTCGCAGCTTGTGCCAATACGTTTAACGTGAAGGTCGTCTGCGAAGTAAAGAACTCCACCCCATTCTCCAAGCCCTGTACCGTGCACGCATACGCTCCTGGTATTGTCGGTGCCGGGAAATTCAAATTCACCATTTTGCTTTCCCCCGCATTCGTACCGATCAAAGTCGCAAACGCTACAAAAGCTCCGCTGGCGTCCCGGACTGAGAGATAATGGTTTGAGCCCCAATTACGGGTACCGATGTTGGTCAGCAAATATTCCAAGTTTACGTTTCCGCCGACACTAACACCGCTGGGATACGCGATAGCCTCATAAGTGGCCGCATTAAGTCGGGGAATGAGCACAACCAGCCGCGCAAATCGACTGGTGACCGAGCCATTGGCATTCGTCGCAACAAATGCATAGCTTCCAGCGTCGGAGATTTGAATATTGCTGAGATTTAATGTGACGTTTGTAGCCCCGACGATGTTGATCCCATTTTTCTGCCATTGATACGTAGGAGTTGGATTTCCACTTGCTCCGCTCACTAGTGCAACCGATCCGCCAACAAACGCGGCGGAACTTAACGGCTGTGTCGTGATCGCTGCGGCCGGTGTGACGGTCAAGATCGCATCGTCGCTTGTCACCATCCCTGCGGAGTTGCTCACTCGAACGTGGTAGGAGCCGGAATCACCAATCGTTAGGGGCGAAACAGCATATGTGCTATTAGTAGCTCCAGTAATTGGTAATCCATTTTTGTACCACTGATAATTCGGAGTCGGCGTGCCACTTGCTACCACCGTAAATACAGCGGAGCCTGATACAAACATGGACTGACCCAACGGCTGGGTAGTAATCGCCGGCGCACTTGTGGTTCCCGTTGTAGTCACCGTTAATGTGGCGGCGTTGCTGGTGCCTGCCCCGCCAGAATTTGTCGCAACACAACGGAATTGGTCTCCGCTCATTCCCAGTGCACTATTGCTGATGGTGAGTGTACTGGTATCTGTGCCGGAAAAATTTCCTGTATCGCTCAAATCGCTCCAAGTCGTTCCGCCAAAGTTGAGACGCTGCCATCGGAGAGTCGGCGTCGGCGTGCCAGTCGCAGTCGCGGTAAAAATTGCATTTTCTCCCGAACCGACCGTGGCGGACGATGGTGCGATCACGCAATTTGGTGTGCCGTTTCTTGGAGCCGGGGTGAATTGAAACCAATTCAAGTTGGCTATGCCACTGCCGCCAACGAACACGACGTAGAGGTCGTGTACGCCACTCGCGCCGCTCGCCGGATCGTTGTACGTCTGCCAGGATTGCCAGCCACCGGTGTTCGTCACCGCGTGCGCTGCTATGCGCGGCCCGACGGCGCTATCTAAACGAAATTCAATAATACCTCCGCCGGTAGCGCTCGCACTGCGGAGGGCGATTGAAGAAACCCCGGCCCCGAACGAGACGTTCTTGTAGATGGCGTAGTCGTTGCCATCTGAGTATCCGAGATTATATCCGCCTTGGATGTCCGTCGAGGTTTCAGTCTGCAGGCCGCTCGTGGAAGTGAAGCTGGAGGCTTGAATGGGTAACGTGGCATCCATCGAGTAGCCACTGCTTTGAGTGCCTGACCAAGTGAAGGTCACACCGTCTAAAGCGGCGAGGGTGTAGTTGAATTGTTTGCCGCCCCATTGCACCTGAAAGTCTCGGCTCGCGTTGGTATCATTGTAGGCCACCAGCACCTTCGAGCCATCGGGGTTCACAAAGGCGGCGCTGAGGATTCCGGCGGCGTTACTGGAATAGACACGATTAGCATCGGGGAGGATGAATTTGCTGAAATGTCCCAGAGTATAATATTCAATGGTGTAGCTTAATGCTCCGGTGTTGGTGTTAATTGTAACCAGCGGGGCGCAAGTAGAACCGGAGTTCACAAAAGGTCCTCGGTTCTGATCAAGCGCGATATTCCACTTCACAAATGCTTTTCCCCAATTTCGCATTACCTGGATGATTTCCTCGAAATCAGATTTTTGTTGGTTGGTAACCCACGTGCCACCCGAGTGCTCGGTCATGTAGTTTCCCTTCGTCGGAAATTGATTGGCCAGGGTGGTCATTGCTCCGGGAGTGCCGCCGTAGCCGTGCCAAGCTATGCCGGCGATCTGGGTCGAAGCCAGTAAAGTTGAATCAGCTAGTGCGTGCTGAGGGTAGGACGGTACGTCCCAATTGTGATCATAAAGCAAAACCTTGGTCGTGAGTTGATTTGCCGTTAGCGCGGGTAGGACGTAGTCCCGCAATAGAGTTGTCTGTGTCGCTGCATCCATCCCCATTCCGGGATAGAAATTTGGCACGTATAACGGCTCATTCTGCAGCGAGATATATTTGATCGGGATCCCCTTTAACGCGTAGGCCTGAATATATTTGACGAAATAATTCGCGAAGGGGGTGTACATCGTGG
>JANYFP010000345.1 GCA_025362555.1 Verrucomicrobiota bacterium | reverse complement strand
TCCAAAGACATAGGCGTCATGACCGGCTTGGTCGGCTGCGGCGGTGGCATTGGCGGATTTCTCCTCGCGAGCTCACTCGGTTATTCAAAGGGGCTGACCGGGAGTTACCTCGTGCGCCAGCGTGTCTTCACCAAGCCGAGTCCGACGAGAGCCACGCCACAGAGAGCGGCGAAGGTCAGCAAGCCCACGAGGTAACTCCCGGTCAGCCCCTTTGAATAACCGAGTGAGCTCGCGAGGAGAAATCCGCCAATGCCACCGCCGCAGCCGACCAAGCCGGTCATGACGCCTATGTCTTTGGAGAAGCGTTGCGGTAAAAGTTGGAACACCGAACCGTTCGCCATACCAAACGCACCGCTCGCGAGGAAAAAGGCCAGCGCGCAGAACCAGAGTGAGTGGAGAAACGCCGCTGCAGTCAGAGAGAGACCGGCGATGACATAGAAAATATAAAGCGCGCGGATGCCGCCGAGCCGGTCGGCGAGTGCGCCGCCAATGGGCCGCCCGAGCGCTCCGACGAGCGTGCAGAGTGCGGCCATTTCCCCGGCTTTGACGGCGGACAACCCAAATTCCGAGGTGAAATAAATGATCAACGATGCCGCCAGGCCGGAGAAGCCACCGAAGCTCACCGTGTAGAAAAGACAAAACCAGTGCGCGTCCTTTTGCTTCAGTAATGTCACGTAGTCGCTGAGTTTCTTTTTCTTCACTTCGACCGGCGCTTCCTTCGAGAAATAGGCGTATGCGCCCAGTACGAGGAAGAGCGGGATCAGCGCGAAACCGAAAACGCTGCCCCAGCCGTACGCGTTGGCCAAACGGGGGGCGAGAATGGAGTCAATAACCACGCCGACGTTGCCCGCGCCCGCGAGGCCGAGCACGAGGCCCTGCATATGCGGCGGATACCAGCGGCCGGCTTGGGGCAGGGCGACTGCGAAACTCGCTCCCGCGACGCCGAGCACCACGCCGAGCGCGAGCGCTTGATGGAAAGAGTGCAGACCTGCGAGCCAGGCGACCGTCATGCCGGCAATGACCACGAGCTGTGCGATGATGCCAGTGTTTTTTGCCCCGATGCGGTCAACGAGCAGGCCCAGCGCGATGCGAATAAAGGCGCCGGACAAATACGGCACCGCCACCATCAGGCCCTTTTGCTGCGGCGTCAGACCGAGGGTGACGCCGATCTGGACGCCGAGGGCGCCGAGAATGGTCCACACCATAAAACTGACGTCGAAATAGAGGAAAGCCGTAGCCAGAGTGGGCCAGTGACCTGATTTTTTGAATTGAGCAAAACTCATAGTTGGTAGCCCACTATGAGCAGCGTTCAGGCCAGATTTGAGATATCTTCTATGAATGTAATGAATTCTTTGATTTGATTGAATCGAAATGGTTCATGTGAACTGTGTTCCGATTGCAATGAAATCGGCGGTAGTGTTTTCGAAATAGTCTGCGGATCGAGTAGCCACAGGCCTCCGTGCCTGTGGTGCTGTCTCCTTTGAACAAGCCGTCTGGTGTTGCTCCACGCGCTTGGCTATCGAGTGGAGCGCTACTTTTACGCGCCTGCCCGTGGGCTTACTAGAGTGAACTCATTTAACTAAACCTTCTACACCCGCTTTTTCGTGCCGGCCCCAATCCCCAATCCCCAATCCCACTCTCAGCCAGCGCAGAATTTTTCAGTCATGTCCGGACGAAGATCCAATATGGGCAGTGGGACTGCGGTCAGTCAGTATGTTGGTCAACGGCGGCGCATAGCCAAAAATGAGAAGACGACTAAATTATAACACTTACAGCCTGATCCTTTTGGATTTCTTCACTAAATCGAATGAAAATATTAATCATTTTTATCTTGTTGGTCTCCCAAATTGACGCCTCAGAAATCAAGGCCAGAGCAATTTATCAGATTTGGCATCCTACCCCCAAATTCCCAGCAGATTCCCCTAAACCAGACGCGCAGGTTTCGCTTGAGGAATTCAAAATTTTTTCAATCTGGCTCTATCTTACGAATGTTGGAACGAAACCACTTAGAATTCCCACCACATCGAGCATAGAGGCCAGGTTCCCTGAGAAAAGTGATTCTTCATATGTTGTACTGCGTCGATGGGAAGACCGCGAGAATCCTTTGGAAATTAAAGGCATAGTTGCCGAATCTAGTTTAGGAGTGGTGGCATTGAATCCAGGAGAAACCACCATTATTGAAATCGTCACTCACATTGAAGAGCACAGGTACACTGAAGTACGAATTGCATATGAAGTCGAAGCATCCTTCGCTGAGCGCAATAAACTGTGGCACGGAGAAATTTCTGTGGTGGCAGAACAGTTCAATCTATCAAAGAACATGGGGGGGCGCGATAAGGAACCCACGCGCCAACCCTAGCGGGGCGCGGGCCAGGGGCCAAACGCGCTGCCTTTTTGTGATAATCGTCACTGAGCAGCTTCTCGGCTACGAACCCTCTGTTTTTTCAAGAGATAAACTTCCCTACGTCTGACTGAACACCCCAACGCCTTGCCCGCCTCTTGGCGCTTGTCCTCGGTCAACCTGGGAGCGTCCGCCGCCTCTCTCATCGACGATGCGCCCGCATCGAACTAAAGGAAGGATGCGACTGCTCAAGCTATGTCTGCTGAGTAAGCGAGTAGGGGCAGAGTGCCCAAGCTCTTTTAAAAACGCAGTTCCCGGGTGTTTGCGGTGCACCTCTGGCCACAGCCTGCCTCACCTATAAACCTAGAAAACTCAGATGAAAAATCGCTCATCTGCGCTCATTGACGCTAATCAAGAAATTCAAAAAGTAATGGACCAAAAATTGGTTCAACTGATCGGTGAACAAAACTCCCTGAATGAAAGCCAAGTATGGCCTGCATTAGCGCCGATTAGCGAAAATTAGCGGTTAACTCACTGCGGAATTGAGAGGATAAATTTGCCTCGGGGGAAAATAAAACGCCCTCCCACGCGTGGCGGGGAGGGCGTTTGAATCCGACTTAAATCAGGATTTCCGAGGGCAAGTCACCTGGGGCGTTGGGCCTTACAGGTTCAGCGTCAGTTGTACGTAGACGTAGCTGGCGTCCTTTGAACCGGAGACGGCGAGGGATTCTTTGATGTAATCGCCGCGGAAATAGTGGCTCACTCCGGTCTCGATTTGGGCATACGGCCGGAACGTCCAGGCCGCGACGAAGTCGACCTCAACGCCCAGTTTATTGCTGTACGATGGATTGATGCGGTAGCCTTTTCCACTGGCGACGGCGGCACCCGCGAAGTTGCGCGGCACGCCGGCCACATTGTACCAGAAGTCGGTGGTTTCACTCAGGAACTGATAGTGGATTTCGGCCGCAAGGCTGATGTTCGCTTTGGGCTTAGCCGTGTAGGCCAGCCGGATGTCCTGCAGATTTTGCAGGCTGTTCAAATCCATGTAGCCGTAGTGCAGATGGGTCGTGGCAAAAAGATTTTGAAAAGTCTGACTCTTGCCGTCCGCAGAATTTTTGTCGCCTGAGGCGTAGCTGTAAATGAGCGCGAGGCGGGGCTGCCACGCTTGTTCGGACCACGTGTAACCGCCTTGGATGACGGCGGCGTAGGCGTCCTGATCAAGGCGAGGCGCCGCCAGCGCCGCCGCGACTGTGGTGGCGGGGAAAACCGCAGTGCGATTGCCGAATTGGTGCATCAGCTCCACGCCGTAGTCCCACGCATCATAGGCGAGGGGCTTGGATTTGATGCGGATGCCGGCGGTGTAGAGATCCTGCGCGCCGGGGAAGCGGAAGGGGGCCGCAATGCCCGTCCAATTGTCTGTGGCAATGCCGCGTGAAACATTGCGGGCGAGCAGGTAGGCTTCCACGATTTCGTTCTTTGCGAGAGTGGGAAAATTAAAATAGGCGCCTGAAAAACGATCCTGCGAATTGCTCTTATTGTGGTTGTCGTGGTCATTGTAGACCAAACCTCCCGTGAAAACGTCCACGCCGAAGATCGCATTCTGCCAGCGAACTTTCGCCGCGTCAAAAGTCCGGGCGTTGTTGTTCCAGCGGAAATGGCCGAGGAGGCGTTGGTCGCCGTAAACCAGTTCCTGCCGGCCGATTTTAAGCGACACGGGAAATTCCTTGTGGTTGCCGATGAACACAAATGCCTGGTGAAGATCGATGGGGCCGTCGCGTTCCGGCAGGCCCTTGCCGGCCGCAGTGGGGTTGAAGCGTTCGTCACCGTATGAATAGCTCGAGCGGCCTTCCACCAGCGCGTTGAACCACTTGGCGGTGTAGCCGACGCGAGGCATGATCCGCAGGAGGGTGTAGTGGTTGTTGTTGTCGTCCTGCGGGCGCGTCGAAAAATCCCAGTTGGAACCCGCCTCGGTAAAGCCGGCGTCATCTTTGCCTTCCTGACGGACGCGAATATTCACGCCGATATCCCACGCGCTGCGGTAGAGATCGTCCGCGCGAAACTTTTCATTGATCAGGCCCGGGAACGGTCGCGCCGGCGGTGGCGGGATGTATTGGGCGCGGGCTGCGGGAACAGCGGCGGCGGTAAGAAACAGCGCGAAGAGCGCGTAGCGGTGGAGGAGGTGCATGGTGGCGGTGGGATGTTGGTTTAGTCGCAAACAGAAATTGATTTAGGCGTGGGCGGCGGCCGGCGCGTGATGGCGATGGGCGCGAACTTCGAGGAATTGGATGACGTGATCGCGCAGCGGATAATAATCCGGGTGCTCCATCACGGCCTTGCGATCACGGGGCCGGGGGAATTTGACGTCGATGATTTCGCCGATGGTGGCCTCGGGGCCGTCGGTCATGCACACGATGCGGTCACTGAGGTAAAGCGCCTCGTCGACATCGTGGGTCACCATCATGGCGGTGATTTTTTCCTTCCGCCAGAGTTCGAGCAGCACGGCCTGCAGTTCGTAGCGCGTGAGTGAATCGAGCATGCCGAAGGGCTCGTCGAGGAGGAGCATCTTGGGCTTGAGGGCAAACGCGCGCGCGATGCCGACGCGTTGTCGCATGCCTTGGGAAAGCTCGGCGGGACGTTTGTGCATCGAGTCGCCCAAGCCGACGACGCTCAGGTAATATTCCGCGATCTGGTCGCGCTCGCGTTGGCTCGCGGTGTAGAAAACCTGCTCGATGCCGAGCATCACGTTTACCTTGGCCGTCATCCACGGCAGGAGCGACGGGGATTGAAACACGATGCCGCGATCGGGGCCGGGGCCGGCGATTTCTTTGCCGGCGATAATGATGACTCCGCTCGTGATTTCGCTGAGACCGGCGAGCATCATGAGCTGGGTGGATTTACCGCAGCCTGAGTGACCGATGACGGTGACGAATTCACCTTTGGCGATTTTCAAATTGAAATCCTTGACGATCACGGCCTCGCCGCCGCCCGGCTTGGGATACGATTTGACGAGCTGGGAAATTTCGACGTAGGAGCTCATGGTTTCGTGGAAGTCTCGACGTTGACTGAGGCGATTTCAGAGCGGCGGATCGGTCCGGCGCTCCGGGGGCGATGAGAGCCGCTTGGTCCGGAAATATCTTCGGGCTCGATATCGGGCAGGACGAGTTTGGTGAGGATGCCGGTGGTGTCGCGCGGTCGGGCCTTGAGGAGGTAATTCACGATCTCATTGCGGATCTGTTTGAACTCATAATTTTCATTGAAGGCCCGACGGTCGCGGGGCCGCGAAAGGGTGACGGGAATGGAGGGGCCGAGCGTGGCTTTCGGGCCGGAGGTCAGAGGAATCACGCGATCCGCGAGATAAATGGCTTCGTCCGGATCGTTGGTGATGAGCACGACGGTCTTTTTGTCTTCCTGGCAGATGCGGGAAATTTCATCCTGCAGCGTTCCCCGGGTGAGGGCGTCGAGGGCCCCGAGGGGTTCATCGAGCAGCAGAATGCGCGGAGTCATGGCGAGCGTGCGGGCGACGGAAACGCGTTGGCGCATGCCACCGGAAAGTTCGGCGGGAATTTTTTTGAGTGCAGGGGTCAGGTTGACCATTCCGATATATTTCTCGGCGTGTGCCCGACGTTCGGCGGGCGACCACTGCGGGAAAACCTGATCGACGGCGAGAGCGACATTCTCGTAAACCGACAACCAGGGCAGCAGACTGTAGTTTTGAAATACGATGCCACGGTCGGGGCCGGGACCGTTCATTTTCTTTCCTTCAAAAAGTATTTCCCCGGAGTCAGGCGTGGTCAGTCCCGCCAGCATCGACATGAGGGTGGTTTTTCCGGCACCCGAGTAGCCGATGATGGCGACGAATTCCCCTTCTTCGATTTGCAGGTTGATATCGTGGAGGACTTCGGAGCGCTGCCACGAAGGGCCGAAACCCTTGGAGACGTTTTTAACTTCGAGATAAGCCATGGGAAAAAGAGATTCGGAAAGAGCGATCCTTGATTTGTTGGT